>JBOIGK010000502.1:0-4308 GCA_050742695.1 Advenella sp.
TCCTTGAGGCGACCACGATGCGATGCGCACATGGATTTATACGGTGATGTCCGGTTGTTTAGTGCAGCGTATTGTGTAAAAAAGCCTGAAGGCGCGGATGGTGATTGTTGTCGAAGAATGCCATGGGTTCGGCGCTTACTATGATTTCGCCCTGGTTCATGAAATTGATTTGAGTGGCTACTTCACGCGCAAACCCCATTTCATGGGTGACACATATCATCGTAATTCCGGTCTCTGCCAGATCTACCATGGTGTCAAGGACTTCCTTGACCATTTCGGGATCCAGGGCGGAAGTGGGTTCGTCAAATAGAATTATCTCGGGATTCATGCATAGCGCGCGGGCAATGGCTACCCGTTGCTGTTGTCCTCCTGATAGCCGGCTTGGATATTCGCTTTGCTTGTCTATCAAGCCGACTCGTTCCAGATACTTGCGTGCCGTGGCCTGCGCCTTGTCCTTATCGGTTTTATTCACCCATACCTGAGCCACGGTACAGTTTTCAAGCACAGTCAGGTGTGGAAATAAATTGAAATGTTGAAATACCATGCCAACGTATTGTCTGATTTTGTAGAGCGATTCTGTGCTGTCCAGGCTAATTCCCTTTACCTGCACATTGCCGTTTTGAAAGGGTTCCAAACCGGTGATACAACGTATCAAAGTGGACTTGCCGGAACCTGAAGGTCCGCAAATGACCTGTCGTTCCCCTTTCTTAATAGTCAGGGAAATACTTTTTAAGGCATGAAATTCGCCATACCACTTGTTGAGTGCAGATATGTTGACGATTTCGCTCATATACTTGTCTCCAAAGGTCCCGTCGAGGCGTTAGTGCAATACTTTTGCAAGAAAGTGCTTTACCCGCTCGTGTCTCGGGCTGCCAAAAAGCCGTTCAGGGATATCGGTTTCAACAATTTCCCCTTTATCCATAAAGACGACTTTATCGGCCACTTCTTTGGCAAAGCCCATTTCATGCGTTACCACCATCATGGTCATTCCCTGGTCGACCAGTTCTTTCATCACTGAAAGAACTTCGTTGACTATCTCCGGGTCGAGCGCAGACGTGGGTTCGTCAAACAGCATGATTTCAGGGCGCATGGCAAGCGCCCGCACAATGGCGACACGCTGCTGTTGTCCTCCCGACAAATCAGCCGGCATAGACAATGCTTTGTGTCTGAGCTGGACTCGTTCCAGTAGCTCGAGTGCGAGATGTTCCGCTTCGTCCTGCGAGCACTTCCCTCGCAAAACCGGCGACAGGGTCATATTCTTCAACACGCTCATGTGTGGGAAGAGGCTATAGTCTTGAAATACCATGCCAATCTGATTCCGCAGTTGCGACCATTCTTTATGGTTTCTTGCATCGTATGGGACCCCTTTCATTTGGATGATGCCTTCAAATGGATTCTCCAGGCCGTTCAGACAGCGAACCAACGTGCTCTTGCCCGACCCGCTGGGACCAATGACAACCAGAACTTCGCCTTTGTGTAGATCCAGGTCAATCTGGTTCAGCACTCGGGCCTTGCC
Organism: Advenella sp.; assembly: GCA_050742695.1. GTDB lineage: Bacteria > Pseudomonadota > Gammaproteobacteria > Burkholderiales > Burkholderiaceae_B > Advenella. Next base: position 1,517 of record JBOIGK010000502.1, read on the forward strand.
ATAGCGCATGCTCATGCCGCGGATGCAGAGCAAGGGAGGGTGATTGTTTGTCATGACTGTGCCAGCTTCGTTGTCTGTTGCCGCCGGAGCATTCTGGATTCCGCCAGTGTATTTCTTCGGGATTCATTTTGTTGTTTGTTGCACCTCAATGTGTCCAGTCCATGTTCAATGGTACTGTTGACTGAAGCAGGCGCAGGGCCTCCACGCTCACGTTTTTTCACGCTGTGAAGCGGGTCAAGACTGGCCAGGACCGTCTCGCTGCTAAGCATTGTCCGGGTTCCTGTTTGATTAAGTGCTGCCCGATTGACCATTTCAGCCGTGATTTCATCGGCATTGCGGTGATCGTCCATTGCTTCGCGTACCACAGCGCCAACAATATGATGTGCCTGTCGAAATGAAATGTCGGCTTCGGAAACCAGGGCATCAGCCAGATCTGTGGCAGAGCAAAAATTTCGGCGCGCACGATTGAGCATTTCGTCTTTCCTTGGTTCTGCGCTATGAATAACCAGCTTGAGCAATTCCAGACCATATTGGCACTCGAGGATCATTTCAGGAAACCCTGCAATGCTCTCTCGGTTTGCATCTCCCGTATGGGAAAAATTCGTGCCTTTGAGCGACGCCATCGCTCCCGTGAATAGACCGAGCACTTTACCCGCACGACCTTTCAGGTATTCCAGCACAACCGGGTTTTTCTTCTGCGGCATAATGCTTGACGTGCCGGCAACTGAATCCGGGAAGTGGATCAACCCGAACTCGTCCGTACTCCATACGAAATAGTCCTGGGCGATTCTGCTCCATGTAGTGGCAAGCAGCGTAAGGGCCGCCATTATTTCAAATATGAAATCTCGAGAAGCGACGGCATCAAGCGTGTTGTCGATCACGCCAGGAAAGCCAAGAAGCCGGGCGGTTTCCTCCCGATCAATTGCAAATGGAGTTCCCGCAAAAGCGCCGGCTCCCAGAGGAGAAAGGTTGATGCGGTCATAAGCCTGTGCCAGTCTATGGCTGTCCCGCTCAAGTGCCTGGGCTATGCCGGCCAGATAAAAGCCATAAGTAATCGGCTGAGCAGGTTGCAGGTGCGTATAGCCCGGCATTACAGTATCAATGTGCTGCGCGGCACGCTCCAACACCGTTTGACGCAGACTCCCTATGCTGTCAAGCAGCGCAATGACCTGGTCCCGGGCCACGAGGCGATCGATTGTTGCCAGAATATCATTGCGACTTCGGGCCGTGTGCAGGCGACCTCCTATGTCAGGCTCAGTCAATGAAATCAAATGGGCTTCATAGTTGAAATAGGCGTCTTCCCGTTGTGGATCCAGCGTAACTTTCTCCGGCCCGTCCCGGTCCATTTGCAGTATGGCGGATGCAAGTTTTTGGGCGACCGTGGCTGAAACGAGTCTTTTGCCGTGCAGCATCAGAAGATGAGCCTCGTTGATCTCTGTGAGATACGGGAATGCAGCATTAAAACCGGCCAGCCGGGGAAGATAAATCAAATCACATACTTCCGGCGCTGTTTTCTCGGTGAGCCTGCGACTGACTTTGGACTCGTGTTGAGTAGCTTGATCCATAATTGATACCTTTTAAACAGAATTTTCCAGTTAGACCTGATCAGTCCGGATTCTTACCGGACTGTTTAAGCGACGCTCCAGATAACGACTGAGCCATGTCAGCAGCGAGCAAATCACAAAGTAGACGAGGAGAACACAGGCGTAGACATTGAATGCCGGTGTTGTGCCTCCCATGATGGTGCTGCGCTCGACGATGATTTGACTCACCTTTAAAAATTCACTCACACCGACCAGCGCACCCAGGGATGTCGCCTGTATAAGCAGGGTAAGCTGTCCGGTAAATGGCGGGATAATTGCCTTTAGTGCCTGGGGAACGATAATGTAGCGATAGGTTTCGTAGGTGCTCAATCCCAATGCCCATGCGCTTTTCCATTGGTGTGAGGCAATCGACAGGATGCCGCCGCGGACAATTTCGATACCGTTTGCGCTCCCCCACAACGTAAGGCCGATCGTCACAGCCCAGAACGGGCTAAGCTGAAGATCGAACAGTGGCAGCACAAAGTAGATACAGAATATGTTCACCACCAGCGGGATGGCTCTGAAAAACTCCATGTACAAATAAATGCACAGACGGACAAGCCGATTTTTCAGCGTGAACAGCACACCCAGAACGCCTGAAATAATCGTGGCGAAAAATAAGGTCGTCAATGCCAGCGTTATCGTCAGTTCAAGTCCCTTCAGAACGAAAACATAATTGTCCAGTAGCGCGTTCATGTGTTATCTCCGGAAGGGCTGCTGCAAGCGATGCTCCAGCTGTCGTGCCGCAATACTGATCAGCACTACCAGCGTCAGATACATTGCGCCAATTGCCGTAAACATTTCAATGGCTCTGAAGTCTGTCGCTATCCGGTCTACCGCAACGAACGTGAGTTCAGCAAAACCGATAGCCTGAAGGTAGGACGAGTTTTTCAGCAGCGAAATAGACGTATTCAGCATGGATGGCAGGCTGCTTCTGAACGCGATTGGAATTGCGATCAGCCTTAAATAGCCATAGGGTCGAATGTTGAGTGCACTCGCTGCTTCCTGCATGCCTTTTTCGACGGTAATCAGACCGCCGCGTATGTTCTCGATTTGATAGGCGCCTGCCCATAACGAGAGGCACAATACACCGGACCAAAAAAGAGACAGACTCAGTCCGACAGAAGGAAGGCCATAGAAAATAAAGAAAAGTTGCACCAGAATGGGAGTGTTCCGGATCAACTCCACATAACATACGACAATCGGTAC
>JBOIGK010000503.1:0-2343 GCA_050742695.1 Advenella sp.
GCTCGAAGCCGCCTGCCCCCGGACGCAGGGCCTGCATGGACTCGTGAAGTGCATCCTGCCCGGCGTGGCCAAATGGCGTGTGACCCAGGTCATGGGCAAGCGAGATCGCTTCAGTCAGGTCTTCGTGTAGTTCCAGATTGCGTGCCACCGCCCGCGCAATTTGCGCCACTTCCAGGCTGTGAGTCAGACGGGTGCGGAATAAATCACCTTCGTGATTAACAAAAACCTGTGTTTTATATTCGAGCCGGCGAAATGCGCCGCTATGGATGATGCGATCACGGTCCCGTTGGAACGGGTCGCGCGCCGGGTCGGCATCTTCCGGATGCTGACGCCCCCTGGAGAGGGCCGGATGAGTCGCGTAAGGCGCTAGCATGGTGACCGTCATATTTTACGCCCGGGCCCCAGCCATATCGGAAACCTGAGCCGTGCTGCGATCGATGGCAACGTCGCCGACCGTTTCGCCGAGCGTTTCCTGGACTTGTTTTAAGGGGGCCGCCTGAACCACTGCCTGGCCAATTGCAGGCATGAGTACGTAACGTATTTCGCCGCCTTCGGTTTTTTTGTCGCCCTGCATCAGATCAAGCCAGGTGCTCTCCCCCAGATCCGGCGCAATATCCGGACAGCCAATGGCGCGTACCAGCGCACGCACCCTTGCGATGTCCGTTTCAGGCAAGCCCAGCACCTTGCCCGAGAGCACGGCGGCCTGGACCAGCCCGCAGGCAACCGCCTCGCCATGCAGCCACGTACCAAACCCCAGGCCAGCCTCGATCGCATGACCGAAGGTGTGGCCCAGGTTAAGGATGGCGCGCAGACCGGTTTCTTTTTCATCTTCCGAGACGACCTGCGCCTTCAGTTCACAGCAGCGGGCAATGGCGTAGGCCAGCGCGTCTGCGTCAAGGGCCACCAGTTGTGCAACATTGCTTTCGCACCATTGAAAAAACGCACGATCCAGGATCAGGCCGTATTTGATGACTTCGGCCAGCCCGGCCGACACTTCACGGGCAGGCAGGGTGCGCAGCACATTGATGTCGATATCGACACTAACCGGCTGATAGAACGCGCCGATCATGTTTTTGCCCAGCGGGTGATTGACCGCTGTTTTGCCGCCCACCGAGGAATCGACCTGGGCCAGCAACGTGGTAGGAATCTGCATATAGCGAATGCCACGCATGTAGGTCGCTGCCGCAAACCCGGCCATATCGCCGATGACGCCGCCCCCAAGCGCCAGAACGACGGCGCGGCGATCCAGTTTTTCGGACAGCATGCGATCGTAAATGATATTGAGGGTATCGAGCGACTTGAAGGATTCGCCATCGGGCACGATGATGGTGAGCACCGGTTTGTTCTGGCCGGCCAGTGCCTGGCGCAGCGCCTCTCCGTACAGCCCGTCAACGACAGGGTTGCTGATGACGACCAGCCGCGTTGCATTGGCGGGGACCGATTCGGCAATGTGCTGCAGGCGCCCCGGCGCAATGTGAATGGGGTATTGTCCGGCAGATGTAGCGACGTTGACAGGGGCCATCAGATTCTTTCACCTCGTTGTTGGTAATCTTTCAATAGACGATCAATCGCGTCGAGCACCGTATTGATGGAGCCATGGCTGGTTTCGACCGTGAAATCGGCCAGACTCTCGTAAATGGGTTCGCGCTGTTTTAACAGTTCCACGATACGCGCTTTGGGGTTGGCCGTCAGCAGCATGGGGCGGTTTTTATCCTTTGCGACTCTCCGAAAGAGTTCATCGCTGCCCGCCTTCAGATACAGCACGATACCGCGCGTGCGCAGCAGTTCCTGATTCTCGGGCGCCACGACGGCGCCACCGCCGGTGGCCAGGACTACATCGCGACGCAAGGTGATATCCTGCAGCACCTGGGTTTCACGACGCCGAAAGCCGGCTTCGCCCTCAATATCGAAGATGGTTGGAATACTGACCCCGCAACGAGCTTCGAGCTCGTGGTCAAGATCGAGAAACTCCCGACCCAGCGAGCGGGCCAGGCCTCGGCCGATGGTCGTTTTGCCGGCGCCCATCATGCCGATGAGGAAAATGGGCGCCTGACCGGTGTGGCGGACATGGGAATTGTCCTGTTCTGTATGCTGCATGTACGTAAAAAGGTTTTTCTCCCGGTTACGCCGGGGCGTGAAAATACAGACGTTCTATGACAGTTGTCAAAGAAATGACACCATGTTTTCAAGGATTTGTCGTTTATTTGTTGCAACATAGCACATGTACACCACACAGCACAATTCAGTTACAGAAAGAGCCGAAAATTTCAGCTTTTCCCGCTAGAAGGTATTAAAATTGCCTGCGATGAGTACACGTAAACCCAACTCCCCTCGTAAAACTGT
>JBOIGK010000504.1:0-7813 GCA_050742695.1 Advenella sp.
GGATGTGCAAGCATGAAGCGCAGGGACTCAAATACGGCCGGGTGACCAAACCGTCCGAAATGACTCACGGATTTTCCGTAGATGTGGTGAGCATGCAGGATGTCCGCGGCCCCCATCATCGCCATCCCAATGGCGAAATTGATCTGATCATGCCGATCACCCCTGGGGCCAGATTTGATGGATGTGATGCCGGCTGGAAGGTGTACGGCCCGGACTCCGCACATTATCCCACCGTCAGCAACGGTGCCGCCCATGTGCTGTATTTGCTGCCGGAAGGACAAATAGAATTTACGGCGCAGCAGCAATGACAGATCAATGTACCTGCAGATCCTGTCGATAACCAGGCTGCGGCCGTATCTAGTAGCGCAAGACCGATACAGGCAGCCAATTGATCCACTCGCAGCGCGGCAGTGCCGCCAACTTGAAGTGAGCTGGCAATAAGCAGCCAGGCATTTAGCGGAGTTAACCATGCAGACCCCTGAAAACAGCAATCAGTTCAATATTGCCGACTATCTGATGCAAACCAACCAGAACCGTCTGGAGCGCCTTGCCTATATCGACAGCAACGGAACATTGACCTACGAAGCGCTTTTTGACAAAGTGCGGCGCCTGACCTCTGTACTGAAAAATCTCGGCGTGCACCGCGAAGAACGGATACTGTTGCTAATGAACGATTGCACTGACTGGCCTGTCGCCTTTCTGGGCGCCATTCATGCCGGTATCGTGCCGGTTGCCATCAATACCCTGCTGACACCGCAGGACTATAAATACATTATTGAAGACAGTCGCTGCCAGGCCGCCATGGTGTCGGCCACGCTGCTGCCGACGCTGGCCCAGGCCATGAGCGAAGCAGAGCACGAAATCAAGCATATCCTGGTATCGCGCCCGCAAGGTGAACTCTCGCATGGCCAGTTGAGCATGGACCAGGCATTGGCCGCTGCCACGCCCTGTTACCGTCCCTGTAGCACCAAGGCCGATGAACCGGCCTTCTGGTTGTACTCTTCAGGCTCAACCGGCAAGCCTAAAGGCACCATACACAGTCACGCCAACCCTTACTGGACAATTCGCTATTATGCGCAGGATCTGCTGCGGTTGACCGAATCGGATCGTATTCTGTCGGCCGCCAAGCTGTTTTTTGCCTACGGGCTGGGCAATGCCCTGACCTTCCCGCTGGGCGTCGGGGCCAGCGTGATTCTGATCGACGGCCGCCCCACCCCGGATACCGTGTTTGAGGCGATGCGCAAACATCAGCCCACGATGTTTTGTGGCGCGCCAACCGGTTATGCCGGCATGCTTGCGGCGGCCAACACGCCCACCCGCGACGAAGTGCAATTGCGGATGTGTTCTTCAGCCGGGGAGGCGCTGCCACGGGAACTTGGCGAGCGCTTCACGGCTCATTTCGGATGTCATATCATAGATGGCATCGGCTCGACCGAAATGCTGCATATTTTTCTGTCCAACAAGCCCGATGACATCCGCTATGGCACCACAGGAAAACCCGTACCCGGCTATGAACTTGAGCTTCGCGACGAGCAAGGTGCTATCGTCGCAGATGGCGAAATCGGCGATCTGTACATTAAGGGAAAAAGCGCTGCCCTCATGTACTGGAACAACCGGGAAAAGACAAGAGCAACATTTCAGGGGGAGTGGATCAAAAGTGGCGACAAGTATTCGCGCGATGCCGACGGCTATTACACCTATGCGGGTCGCAGCGACGACATGCTGAAAGTGAGCGGACAGTATGTGTCTCCCTTCGAAGTAGAGGCCACGCTCATAGAGCATGAGGCGGTCCTGGAGGCGGCCGTCATCGGCGTTACCGATTCGCAGGGCCTGGTCAAGACCCGCGCCTATGTGGTGCTCAAGGAAACGGCGCCACCGGCTGACGACACACTCAGGGATGCACTCAAAGCCTTTGTCAAATCCCGGCTGGCGCCGCACAAATATCCACGCAGCATTGAATTTCTGGATGAATTGCCCAAAACGGCAACCGGCAAAATCCAGCGTTTCCGTTTGCGTGAAATGAATCAGCATGAAGTGGCGTAAGCCATCACCAAAAAGGCGGGCATAGCAAACTATCGCAAGATACGTCGTGATCCTGCAAGTGCGGTACCAGGACGCGGCAAGCAGCGTTGTTCGTGGCAACAAAAACAAGCAATCATCATAAAAAGCAGTCGTACATTCAGGAGACAGGACAATGAATAATGTGAGAAAAGCCACGATCGCGACGGCGATCATGCTGGCAGGGGGATTGGGCCAGGCGGCGCAGGCCGAGGTCAAGGTCGGCCTCATGCTGCCGGCCACAGGCACCTATGCGGCGCTTGGCAAGGCGATCGAAAACGGCTTTAAACTGTATGTCGAGGAACAGGGTGGCAAGCTGGGCGGCCAGCAGATCCAGTACTTTGCTGTCGATGACGAATCTGATCCGGCCAAGGCGCCAGAGAACACCAACCGGCTGGTGCAGCGCGACAAAGTCGATGTACTGGTAGGGACAGTGCATTCGGGAGTGGCCATGGGGATGGCAAAAATTGCACGTGACAGCGGCGTTATCTACATTATTCCCAACGCCGGTGCAGATATGCTCACCGGGCCGCTGTGCGCAAAAAACATCTTCCGCAGCTCATTCACCAATTGGCAGCCCGCCTATGGCATGGGCATTGTCGCCGCCGAAAAGCAAAAGCATAAAACCGCTGTAACCATCAATTGGAAATACGCCGCCGGCACCGAGGCGGCCGATGGTTTCCGCGAAGGTTTCGAAGCCAAGGGAGGCAAAGTGATCAAAGAGCTCACGCTGCCCTTTCCCAACGTGGAATTCCAATCGCTGTTGACTGAAATCTCCTCACTGAAACCGGATGCCGTCTTTGCTTTCTTTGCCGGTGGCGGTGCGGTCAAATTCGTGAAGGATTACGATGCCTCGGGCCTGCGCAAGACGATCCCGCTTTATGGCCCAGGCTTTCTGACCGACGGCACACTCCAGGCCCAGGGCGATGCAGCCAAGGGCATGCTGACCACCCTGCACTATGCCGATGAACTGGACAATCCGAAAGACAAAGCGTTTCGCAAGCATTACCAGGAAAAATTCAGCATGGAGCCGGACGTTTACGCGGTGCAGGGATACGACGCGGCCCAGTTGCTGGCAGCCGGCCTAAACCATGCCAAGGGCGATATCAAGAACAAGGATGCTGTCATCGAAGGGATGGAACAGGCCAAGGTCGATAGCCCGCGCGGACCGTTTACCATGTCCAAGGCGCACAATCCGGTGCAGAATATTTATCTGCGCGAAGTCGTGGGCAACCATAACAAGAACCTGGGTATCGCAGTAGCCAATCTGGAAGATCCGGCCAAAGGCTGCAAGCTGAGCAAGTAAATCGAAAGTACGGGCGCACGGCTGATCCGCGCGCCTGCACCTTTCTTCGGATCACATATGGATATAACAACATTTCTGATTCAGTGTCTGAACAGTGTGCAGTACGGGCTGCTGCTGTTTCTGATCGCCAGCGGGCTGACACTGATCTTCGGCATTATGGGTGTCATCAACCTGGCGCACGGCAGTTTCTTTATGATCGGCGCGTATCTCATATACGCACTGGGCATGTATATCGATAACTTCGCCGTTGCGCTGGTACTGGGTATTATTCTGGCCCTGGCCTTCGGTTACCTGCTGGAGTGGGGCTTTTTCAGCTTTCTGTACGAGCGCGAGCATCTATTGCAGGTGCTGATGACCTACGGGCTGATTCTGGTATTTGAAGCGCTGCGCAGCATTCTGCTGGGCGATGATGTGCATGGCGTCAGCCCGCCAGGCTGGCTCGCCGGCTCTATCGCATTGGGCAATGGGCTGAGCTATCCGGTCTACCGCCTGTTCATATCGGTTGTCTGCCTGGTTATTGCGATTGGCATGTACCTGTTGATCAAGCATACCCGGTTGGGCATGAAAATCCGCGCCGGCGCTACCAATCGCGAGATGGTGCAGTCGCTGGGAGTCAATATCTCGGTGCTGTACCGCACCGTGTTTGCAGCCGGCGTTGCCCTCGCCATCTTTGCCGGCATGCTCTCGGCGCCGGTGTCATCAGTCTACCCTGGCATGGGCGGCAATGAACTGATTATCTGTTTCGTGGTCGTGGTCATTGGCGGCATCGGATCTATCAAGGGCGCGCTGGTCGCGGCGTTGCTGATCGGCTTCGTAGACACCTTTGGCAAAGTGCTCTGGCCCGAAGGTGCAGGCGCACTGGTCTATCTGCTTATGGTGCTGGTGCTGCTGTTCAAGCCCCAGGGCTTGTTTAAACAGGGAACCTGAGCATGATTACAAAAAACAATCTTTTTTTGTGGATAGTCGGCCTGACCCTGCTGGCACTGCTGCCGTTGCTGCCCGAGCCCATTGGCAGCAAATACCACGGCGATCTGGTCACGAAAATCATGATCCTGAGCATCTTTGCGCTCAGCTTGCAATTGCTGGTGGGCTTTACCGGCCTGGTGAGCCTGGGGCACGCCGCCTTTCTCGGCTTTGGCGCCTATATGGTAGCGACCTTCTCGCCCGAATCGGAAGCGGGCAATGGCTGGCTGCTGATGGCCATCTGCATTGGCGGCGCCGGGCTGCTGGCGCTGCTGATCGGCCTGCTGGTCATGCGCAGCTATGGCGTCTATTTCATCATGGTCACGCTGGCCTTCGGCCAACTGGTCTACTTCGTTTTTCATGACATCAAGATCTTCGGCGGCTCCGACGGAACCTATATTTATTTCAAACCTGATTTTTCCATTTTGCAGTGGCAACCCTTTGATCTTGAATCGGGCAATACCTTTTACTGGTTCACTCTGGTACTGCTTATTATCACCGTCATCATTCTGCAGCTGACCCTGCGTTCCCGCCTGGGTCATGCGTTTGTGGGCATCAAGCACAACCAGCTACGCATGCGTGCCGCCGGGTTCGAGTCGACCGCATACAAGATTGCCAGTTTTGTCATCAGCGGAATGCTGGCCGGTCTGGCCGGATTCCTGTACGCATGCCAGTACGGGTATGTCAATCCGGAGCTGTTGTCCTGGCATCAGTCGGGCAATGTATTGCTCATGATTATTCTGGGCGGCCTGGGTAGCCTGGGTGGGGCCATTATCGGGGCCTTCGCTTTCGTGCTGCTGTCAGAATGGTTTACCGCCCTCACCAAGCACTGGCAATTGCTGTTGGGCGGCTTTATTATTTTCGTGGTCATGCTGATGCCCTATGGCCTGGCCGGCCTGCCACGGCAACTGCGGGAATGGCGCGTTCGCAGCGCAAACAAGGGAGGCGCAACCCGATGACGACTGCATTGCTTGAAGCCAGGAACGTGACCCGCAAATTCGGAGCGCTGGTCGCGGTAAACAATGTATCGCTGCAACTGTTCGAAGGAGAAATCCTGGCGGTGATCGGCACCAACGGAGCCGGAAAATCGACACTGACCTATCTGCTGTCAGGCGAACTGCCACTGAGCGCTGGCCAGGTGTACTTGCGCGGCAAGGACATCAGCAAGTGGTCACAGCCGGCAAGATCACAGGCAGGCCTGGGCCGCAGCTATCAGCGCAACAATATTTTTCTGCCGCTGAGCGTACGCGAAAACTGCCGCCTTGCCGCCCAGGCAAAAATCCAGAAACCGTGGCAATTCTGGACCGCCGCGCAACATTGCCAGCGCAGCCTTGAGATGGCCGACCACGCATTGGAACAGGCAGGCCTGAGCGGACATGCCGCGACCGTCGCCGCCAACCTGTCGCACGGGCAGAAACGACAACTTGAAGTGGCCATGTGCCTGGCCCAGCAACCCGAAGTACTGCTGCTGGACGAACCGCTGGCAGGCATGGGGGCCGAAGAGTCTGAACGCATGCTGGCGCTGTTGCATCGGCTGAAAAAGGACCTGGCTATTTTACTGATCGAACACGACATGGATGCCGTTTTTGCCGTTGCAGATCGCCTGACGGTGATGGTCAACGGCGTGGTACTCGCCAGCGGACTGCCCCATGACATTCGCAACAATACTGCCGTGCAGACAGCCTATCTGGGCGAGAGCGATCACGCCACAGACCACTCAAACACCTTACCGTTATGAGCAATGCAACGATGACAGATGACATCATTCTGGCGCGCGATATCCACGCCTGGTACGGTTCCAGCCACGTGCTGCACGGCATTGACTTCAACCTGCGACGCGGTGAGACGGTAGGCCTGCTGGGCCGCAACGGTATGGGTAAATCCACGCTGATACGCAGCCTGCTGGGGCATGTCAAACAACGCAGCGGACGGATCGAACTGCAGCGGCAGCACATGTCCGGCGCCCGCCCCTATCAGGCTGCCCAGTTGGGCATTGCCTACGTGCCTGAAGGCCGCGGCATTTTTCCCAATCTGACGGTCCGCGAAAATCTGGTGATGTGCGCTCGCGCCAGCCGCGACGGGCGTATGACATGGGACATCAATCGCATACTGGAGACCTTTCCCCGGCTCGCAGAGCGCCTGGACAACATGGGCGATCAACTCTCCGGTGGCGAACAGCAAATGCTCTCGATTGGCCGGGCGCTCATGACCAATCCGGACGCCATCATTCTGGACGAAGCCACCGAAGGCCTGGCGCCACTGATTGTGGAAGAAATCTGGCGTGTCATCGGGCTGATCCGCGCCAGTGGCCTGGCCACCATGGTGGTGGATCGCAATTATCGCAAAGTGATGGATCAGGCGGACCGACTGGTTGTACTGGAAAAAGGCCGGGTTGTGCTCGAAGGCGACGCCAGGCAGCTACGTAATAATCCCTCGCAGATCCACCAATATCTGGGCGTCTGACGGTCGTGGCGCCAAGGCCAGAAAATTAACCGCAGCCTGGCAGGCACAAACCTTGCCCGGCATCAACCTGAGCAATGTCAGCGATCGGCAGGAAAGCCATGGCCGCTGGCACAGTCTAACGAGACAGCATAACAAGGAGAGAATGATGAACAATACGGGCACACGTACATTGGCAACCGGCATACTGCTTGCCTGGACAAGCGTGACGCATGCCGCCGGCATCTCCGATGATGTCATCCGTATCGGTTTTCTGACCGACATCTCGGGAGTTTACGCCGACTATGATGGCCAGGGCGGTGTGCAGGCCATCCGCATGGCAATCCGCGATGCCGGCGGCAGCATCGACGGCAAGAAAATTGAACTACTTTATGCCGATCATCAGAACAAGGCCGATGTCGCTGCCGCCAAGTCCCGCGAATGGGTGGATGTGAACAAAGTGGATATCCTGATTGGCGGAACCAATTCTGCGGTGAGCCTGGCCATGGCCAACGTCGCTACTGAAAAGAAAAAACTGTTTATCTCTACTGGCGGCGGCACTTCGGCTCTGACCGGCAAACAATGCTCTCCTTACATTATCCACTACACCTATTCGACCGATGCATTGGCCAACGGCACGGGCAAGTCTGTCGTCAAAAATGGCGGCAAGGATTGGTTCTTCATTACCACTGACTACGCCTTTGGCCATGCCCTGGAAACGGCTACATCCAAGGTCGTCAGGCAAGCCAACGGCACCATCAAAGGGTCGGTCAAAGTGCCATTAGGCGCTGCCGATTTTTCTTCCTACATATTGCAAGCGCAATCGTCAGGCGCAAAGATCCTGGGAATGGCCAATGCCGGCGGCGACTTTGTGAACGCGGCAAAATCTGCCAATGAATTTGGCTTGAATACCCAGATGAATCTGGTGGGCCTGACGGTGCTCATTCCGGACATCCATTCCCTGGGGTTGCAGGTCACCCAGGGAATGTATCTGACCACGCCGTTCTACTGGGACCTGGACGATGACACCCGCAAGTGGACAGCCGA
>JBOIGK010000505.1:0-5562 GCA_050742695.1 Advenella sp.
AGATCAGGGGCCGGGCCTCATGCAGGCAGGCTGCCCTGCCCTCGGCTTCGTTCAGATTGTGGCGAGAGGCCAGTTCTTCAAGCAGGAATGTGGACAACACGCGTGACTGCGCAAGCTCCTTGCGGAACGCTTCCGGGCCCAGATCGCGCACAAAGGAATCGGGGTCGTGCTCATTGGGCAGAAACAGGAATCGCAACGAGATATCGTCGCGCAAAAACGGCAAGCACACATTCAGTGCTTTCCAGGCCGCTCGACGGCCCGCCCCGTCGCCATCAAAGCTGAAAACGATGCGATCACTGGTGCGCAGCAGTTTCTGAATATGGGTCGGCGTGGTTGCTGTGCCCAGCGTGGCCACCGCAAACCCGATGCCCTGCTGCGCCAGACCCACCACATCCATGTAACCTTCCACAACAAGCACGCAGCCTTCTTGCCGGATACCCTGGCGATTCTCCCACAGGCCGTAAAGTTCCTGGCCCTTGTTGAACACTGGGGTTTCCGGGGAATTCAGGTATTTGGGCTCGCCCTTGCCAATGATCCGACCGCCAAAGCCGATCAGATTACCCTTCGCATTGATGATGGGAAACATGATCCGTTCGCGGAACCGGTCATAGCGCCGGCCATCATCGGACTCAATGACCAGGCCAGCTTCGGTCAGCAACGGGTCATCATAGTTATCAAAAACCTGTTTTAGCCCGCTGCGATCATGGCCAGACCAGCCCAGCCCGAAGAGCTTGGCGGTCTTGCCGGTAATTCCCCGTTGCTTGAGGTAGGCAATGGCATCCTGGCTTTCCCTGAGCAGCGCCAGATAACGTGCCTGGGCTTTCTCAAGTACCTGCTGGTGTCGATTGACTTCCGCCTTTTGTTCGCGCGCGCGCACCTGCTGCTGCGGGCTGCGCTGCTCTTCGGGCACGACCATACCGACATTCGCAGCAAGAGACCGCACCGCTTCGGGAAACGCTGCCCCGGTGTGCTCCATAAGGAATGTGATGGCAGTACCATGCGCGCCGCAGCCAAAGCAGTGATAAAACTGTTTGGTGGGACTAACGGTAAAGGAAGGCGATTTTTCGTTGTGAAAGGGGCAAAGGCCGAGTAAATTCGCTCCGCCCTTTCTAAGTTGAACGTACTTGCCAACAACATCGACAACGTCGACCCGTGCCAGCAAGTCCTGAACAAAGCTGTCAGGAATCAACTGTACACATTAATACATGCGTGGAGGCAATTGCTGGCTACGGATACGTTTGTAGTGACGTTTAACCGCAGCAGCGTGCTTGCGTTTGCGCTCTGCTGTTGGTTTTTCGTAGAACTCGCGTGAGCGCAGTTCTGTCAGCAGACCGGTTTTTTCGATAGTGCGTTTGAAGCGGCGAAGTGCGGCTTCAAATGGCTCGTTCTCTTTTAAGCGTACGTTAGGCATGAATTGTAGGCGTGTTCTTTAAAATTGGAAGAAAAAATCTTGGATAATCAAGGATTCTAGCACAAAAGTTCAGGATTGTGTACCTTTTCTTACCCAAGCCTCCAGCTGATGGGGCCGTAAACTGTCGTAATCTTCAAACGGTTGGTGGATCCACGGGTTGGTGGGTAGCTTTTCGATGTAATAGTCAGGTTCTGCCTTGGCGTGGCCTTTCCACCACAAAACAGCAGATCGCAGCTCCGTAATGGCAGGATATTGCGTTACCAGGTGCTCCTGAACCCGGGCAAAGGTCAGCCCTGTGTCAACCATATCGTCCACCAGCAATACCCGGCCATCGAGCGTGCCGCGAGTAATGGTAATGAATTTGGCAATATCCAGCTGACCCTGTACGGTGCCGGCGGCCTCCCGATAGCTGCTGGTGGCAAGAATACCTAGCGGCACGTCGAAAATACGGGACAGCACATCGCCAACCCGTACCCCACCGCGCGCCAGGCACAGGATCTTATCGAACTTCCAGCCCGATTGATGAACCACCAGGGCAAGCCGCTCGATCAGCCGGTTATATTCATCCCAGCTGATCCACAAATGTTTGTCAGAATTTTCTGGCGCACTCATGTTCTGTTGTCCTTCAGGCTGGCTGGTCCAGGAACGGATGGCGACGCAAAATGGTTTCCATGCGGTCCGGTCCGGTGGAAATAATGTCGACCGGTACTTCGCAGATTTCTTCAATACGTGTCAGAAAACGGCGGGCGTTTTCCGGCAATTTATCGTATTCCTTGACGCCGACAGTAGAATCGCTCCAGCCGGGCATGCTTTCAAGGATAGGCTCTGCCCTTTCCACCGCTTTGTAGCCATATGGCAACAAATCGATTTTCTTGCCGTCCAGCATATAGCCGGTGCACAGGCCAATGCTTTCCAGGCCGTCCAGCACATCAAGCTTGGTGACACACAGGCCACTGATGCCGTTGATGATGACCGAACGCTTGAGCGCGGCGCCATCAAACCAGCCGCAACGACGGGGACGCCCGGTTACCGCTCCAAATTCGTTGCCGACTTTGGCAATGCGGGCCCCGACTTCGTCCATCAGTTCGGTCGGGAACGGACCGGAGCCGACACGGGTGGTGTAAGCCTTGGTAATACCCAATACATAATTGAGGCGTTGCGGGCCCACACCGGCGCCTGCCGAAGCCGCACCAGCAATACAGTTACTGCTGGTGACAAAGGGATAAGTGCCATGATCGACGTCCAGCAGCGCGCCCTGCGCGCCTTCGAACAGCAACTGCTGCCCTTCTTTCTCCGCCTGGTACAGCAGCGCGGAAACGTCGGCCACCATAGGCTTGATCACCGGGGCCAGCGCCAGCGCCTGGTTTTTCACTTCGTCAAACGAAACCGGTTCGGCGCCCAGGTACTGGGTCAGAATGAAGTTATGGTACTCCAGCACTTCCTTGAGTTTTTCATCAAAGACATCAAGATCGTACAGATCCTGCACGCGCAGGGCGCGACGTGCCACCTTGTCTTCATAGGCTGGGCCGATGCCACGCCCGGTCGTGCCGATCTTGTTTTCACCCTTGCGGGCTTCACGAGCCTGATCCACTGCCACATGGTATGGCAGGATCAGCGGGCATGCCTCGGAGATGCGCAAGCGACTGCGCACATCCAGTCCGGCCGCCTCAAGCTCTTCAATTTCCTTGAGCAGCGCCTCTGGCGACAGCACCACGCCGTTGCCAATATAGCAAATCGCATGCGGATGCATAATGCCTGACGGAATGAGCCGCAGGACAGTACGCTTGCCATTGATCCAGAGAGTATGACCAGCATTGTGACCACCCTGAAAGCGCACAACACCCTGCGCTGACTCGGCCAGCCAGTCAACGATCTTTCCCTTGCCTTCGTCACCCCATTGGGTGCCAATTACCACTACGTTCTTGCTCATAAAAGTGACTTTGTACAAAAGTTCATCTTATTCCTGCCGAACAAATCAGCAGGACCCGATTAGTTGGTACTTTTCAATACCCATTGACCGTTGTCGCAAACCAGCTCACGGTCGAAAACAAATTCATCAATACTTTGCGTGGTGCTCGGAAAAAACTGAACCACCACATTACCATCCTGCCGAAGCTGGCGAATCTTTTCGCCCAGCTCGGGGTCTGAACCCCACGGCGCACGCACGGCCCGCGACGGTTCGGCCGGAGCCAGACCGGCAGACACCTTGCGCAGATCCAGGCTGAACCCAGTAGCTGCACGCGCCCGTCCGAACGAGGCACCGGCATTATCGTACCGGCCACCGCGAACAATGGCATCGGGCCAGCCGCGGCCAAAAATCGCAAAGCTGACGCCGGAATGATAATCATAGCCCTTGACGTCAGCCAGATCTATCCCAACAGCAACCACGTCAAGCGCATCCACCAAGGTACGCAATGCCTGCAAAGCAGCACGGATGCCCGGCAGATCGGGCAAGGCCGAAGCCGCCTCGGCAAGCACCGAGACATCCCCATACAGCGACGGCAGACGAATCAGCGCAGCGGCAATATCCTCCGGCACACCGGAAGTGGCTTCAAATAACTGCCGTAGCCCGGGGACATCTTTTTCCTTGAGCAGCGACAGCACTTCGCCAGCCTGATCCTGCAGACCTGCCGCTTCGATCAACGCTCGCGATACTCCCGGATGATTCAGGTCCAGGCTGGCATTCTCTATACCTGCCAGGGCAAGGCTGTCCAGTGCCAGCTGGATAATTTGCAAGTCTGCTTCGTAGCCGGAGTAGCCATAAATTTCGGCGCCGATCTGCAGCAACTCACGGTCTGCCAGCAAGCCCGAAGGGCGCGCATGCAGCACACTACCACAGTAACAAAGCCGGGCCACCCCTTCACGATTGAGCAAGTGCGCATCAATGCGCGCAACCTGTGAAGTCATGTCGGCGCGCACACCCATGGTGCGGCCCGAGAGCTGATCCACCAACTTATTGGTTTGCAGCTTAAGGTCGTGGCTGTTGCCGACGAATAGCGAGTCGGTATATTCAACCAGCGGCGGCGCGACCAGTTCGAAACCGCAGTTTCGATACAGATCCAGCATCGCACGACGCAGTTCTTCGATTCGGCGCGCTTCTGCGGGCAGAATATCGGATAGATGTTCGGGGAGTAGCCAGTTGCTTGTCGTCATGTCCGAAAATGGAGAAACCAAACAAAAATGCGACCCGGTTGCGTAAGCAGCCGAATCGCATCGATAAAAGTGACTTAAAACTTACAGTATATTGTACTCTTTAATTAGCTGTAAGTCGCGCAAATGGTTCTCTTGCGAATTATTGTACCGGTAGCGGCTGACGCGCTCCGCCCGAAGGCGCAGCCTGTCCGCTAACGCCAGACTGGTTGAAATAACGGAAGAAATCGGAGGCCGGATCAACAACCAGCAAATCGTTGCGGGTGCTAAAGGCGCTGCGGTACGCGTCCATACTGTTGTAGAAGCTGAAGAATGCAGGATCCTTGCCATAGGCTGCCGCATAAATCTCGGCAGCTTCGGCATCGCCCTGCCCGCGCAGCACTTCGGCCTTGGCGTCGGCCTGCGCTAGCTCTACACGGACCTTGCGGTCAGCTTCAGCCTGAATACGTTCCTTGTCGGCGGCGCCGTTGGCACGCAGGCTGTTGGCTTCTTCCTTACGCTCGGCCTGCATCCTGGCGTATACGGACTCGGACACCTCGGGTGAAAACTCAATGCGCTTGAGCCGGACATCAACGACCTCGATACCCAGCGGCTTGGCACGCTGCTCAACGTTTCTCACGATCTCGTCCATGACCACGTGACGTTCCTGGGAGATCACATCACGAACGGTACGCGTGTTGACAGAAGCGTTCAAGGCATCGCGAATTTGCGCACCCAACCGGTTCTGGGCGGCATCAAGCTGATTGCCGAAAGAAATGTAGTAACGCAGCGGATCGATAATGCGCCATTTGACGTAGGAATCGATAATCAGGTTCTTCTTCTCTGAAGTCTGGATGCGCTCAGCATCGCCCGATTCGATTGTCTGGATGCGCTTATCGAGCTTGACCACGGTCTCCAGCGGCGCAGGCCACTTAAAGTGCAGCCCGGGCTCGGAGACCGTACGTTTCCATTGGCCCAGCTTGAACACCAGGGCTGTATTACGTTCACTCACGGTATACACC
>JBOIGK010000506.1:0-2489 GCA_050742695.1 Advenella sp.
CCTGTACTTTGACAGATTGCACCGGTTCTGAATATTGATGTTTGCTTAACAAAGACTTTAGCGTTTATTAAGGAGCACCGCAGATGGCGATGCATTTTGACCTCACGGACATGCAACTGATGGTGCACATCAGCGAAGTGAACAGCCTGACCAAGGGCGCCGAGCGCTCGCATCTGTCGCTGCCGGCGGCCAGCAACCGGGTGAAAAACCTGGAAAACAACCTGGGAACGGCTTTGCTGTACCGTAACAGCCAGGGCGTCACGCTTACCCCGTCAGGCGAGGCTTTTGTGCGCCATGCCCATATTGTGCTGCGGCAGCTGGAGCATCTGCGCGGCGATATCCGCGAATTTGCCGAAGGGATCAAGGGCAAGGTGCGGGTATATGCCAATACCACCGCCATGAACGAATTCATGCCGGACATTCTGAGCCGCTATCTTGCCCTGCACCCGGATGTCAGCGTCGAACTGCGCGAACGGTTGAGTTATCGCATCGTCAAGCTGGTCAGCGAAGGGCTGGCCGATATTGGGGTGGTGGCCGGCATCGACGAAGACCAGATCGCCTCTGACGATGGCGTGCGCTTCATCCCCTACCGTTCCGACAACCTGGTACTGGTCACCTCGCAGAACCACCGACTGGCGGCATACGATGAACTGGCATTTGCAGAAACGCTGTCCTACGAGTTTGTCGGGCTGTCCGAGTGGAGTGCGATTCATGCGTTTCTGAAGCAGGCCGCAGAGACGCTGGGCAGCCCCTTGCGCTTTCGCGTCGAGGTGGGCGGCTTCGAGGCTGCCTGCCGGATGATTGCGGCCAACGCCGGTATTGGCGTGATCCCCGAAACGGCTGCAATGCGCTACGTGGCCAATATGCCGCTGAAGATTATCCATCTGAGCGACAGCTGGGCATTGCGTCGTCTCTATGTGTGCGTGCGCCGGCTGGAAGATTTGCCGTCTTTTGCGCAGGAGCTGGTGGCGCTCATGCAGGCGGATGCGGGCATCTCGGGCGAGGCAGGTTCGGCCGAAGAGGAACGGCGTTTGCGCAATCTCAAGCGCGGCAAACGCTGAGCCGGGGTCCCGGGCTGTCGGAAATGCGGTACAACCGGCCGCGCCGGTTTCTGCCGTTCGTCGGCACCCCGCCAAATGCTCGGATAATGCCTGAGCAAGACTGAGCGTTGTTTAGATAATGACCGACACCAGCGGCCATAGGGTCAGGTAAAGTCCCCCTTTCAGGATTAATAATTCCCTGCTGTGGCCCTAACGGTTATGCTCATGGCTGTCAGGTTTTGGCAGGCGGCACGTTTTCAGCGCCCACAGGCACGCCGATTTTTTTCATGAACGGCCGCTAGAGGTGCAGGGCCAGACTCTGTAGCGAACCCACTGGCGGCGCGCACAGGCGCTATTGCAGTTGTGCTATTGCAATTGTGTTTACATGAGAGTGTTTACACGAGGGGCGAGGCAGGATCACGCGATATGCAGCAACCGCCGTGTTATCAGGGGGCAGGCGCAGGCCTCAACTCGTGTCGCTTTCAGGTGCGTGCACCATACGCCCGGCCCGCTGCCCAAGAATTTATTATTTTATTATTGTCAGGAAACAGTGCGAATGACTCAGGATGCTCAGCAGTCCAACCTTTCCGACTGGATTGGTCGCCAGGAAGTGGCGCAGGATTTTATCAATCCTTCTCATATAAGAAAAATAGCGGCCTCGCTGGAGACTAGCGCACCTGCTGCCGGCCAGGCGCTGCCGCCCTTGTGGCAATGGGCGCTGTTCATTGAGCCGGCGCCGCAGGACCAGCTTGGCCAGGATGGTCACCCCAGGCGCGGTGGCTTTCTGCCGCCAGCCGATGATCGCAACCGCATGTGGGCCGGTGGTCGCCTGCAGTTTCACCAGCCTTTGCTGGTCGGGCGCGACGGCGAACGCGTTTCGACCATCTCTGCTATCCGCGAAAAACAGGGCAGTACCGGTAAACTGCTTTTTGTGACCGTGACGCATGAATATAAACAGGATGGCCAGCTGTGCATCCATGAAGAACAGGATATCGTTTATCGCGAGCCTGCTGCGCCCAAGCTGAGCGGCACCGAAGCGGCCCAGGCTGGCGCCTGGTCCGAGCCTATCACCCCGACCAGCACGCTGCTGTTTCGTTATTCTGCGGTGACCTTCAATGGCCATCGCATTCATTATGATCATCCCTATGTAACGCAGACCGAAGGCTATCCCGGCCTGGTGGTGCACGGCCCGATGATTGCAACCCGTCTGTTGCAGGCGTTTTGCCATGCCAACCCCGATAAAACCGTAACCGGCTTTTCCTTTCGTGGTCACCGCCCACTGATCGCCCCGGCTGAGTTTCGCGCGCAGGGCGCGATCACCGAAGCCGGCCGCGCCCGCTTATGGGCCGAACAAGAGGGCACTGTGGCCCAGACAGCAGAGGTAACTTTCAAATGAAAACAGAACAATCGACCGGCACGCGCCCGCTTGACGGCATTACTGTCCTGAGC
>JBOIGK010000507.1:0-4784 GCA_050742695.1 Advenella sp.
GCAGCGCTGACCAGCTGCACCAAATGCGGCGCCAACCAGTTGGTTAAGGGCGACTTCCTTGTCTGCATCGGGCAGGATGACGCAGTGATTCTTGGCGCCCATCATGGCCTGGCAGCGTTTGCCTGCATTGGATGCGCGCTGATAAATCTGCGTGCCCACATGCGTGGAGCCGATAAACGACACTGCTTTTACATCTGGATGTTCGCAAAGCCGGTTGGCCACGTCCGGGCCACCGTGCACCACATTGAGCACGCCAGGTGGCAGGCCCGCTTCGTGCGCCAGTTCAGCCAGATACAGCGATGCGCTGGGGTCCTGTTCTGATGGCTTGAGCACAAATGTGTTGCCGCAGGCCACCGCAATGGGGAACATGAAGCAGGGCAGCATGACAGGAAAATTGAAGGCGGTAATCCCGACGCACACGCCAAGTGGCTGAATCAAGGTATATACATCGTTTCCGGTTCCGGCGTTTTCTGCATATTCTCCCATCTGCAGGCTGACGATTGAGCATGCGTGTTCGATGACTTCAAGGCCACGGCCCACTTCGCCTTCTGCATCAGGCAGCGTTTTGCCATGCTCCAGCGTAATCAGCTCGGCCAGTTTGGCTGCGTTGTCGCGCACCAGTTGCTGCAGTTTGAGCATGACGCGCATGCGGTTGCCCTGGCTGGTATTGCGCCAGGTCGCAAATGCAGCCTTGGCGCTGGCAACCGCCTCATCCACTTCCGAGATCGGCGCCAGCGGTACGCGGGCCACCACTTCCTGGTTGGCCGGGTTAAGCACATCCAGCCAATCCTTGGCCGAAGACTGGACTTTTTTTCCGTTGATCAGCAGCGGAATATTGGGTATGGCACTCATAACATCGATCCTTTAATTTTTTACAAGAGGGCAGGTAGATTCGGACAGGGGACTAAATGCTTCTGCAGCCGGAATGGTGGCGATCAGTTTCGAATAATCCCATTCGCCTTTCTTTTCATCCGGCTTTTTGACTTCGTACAGGTACATATCGTGAATAACCCGGCCATCGGCACGGATAGAGGCGTTATGCATGATCGGGTCCTCGATCGGCAGCTTGCGCATCTGTTCGGCAACCTTGGCGCCGTCCGTGGTGCCGGCAGCCGCCACTGCTTTGAGGTAATGCAGTACGCTTGAGTACACGCCGGCCTGGGTCATGGTGGGTTTCAGTCCTTTATAGGCTTTGGCAAAGCGTTCGGACCACTGGCGGGTGCCGTCATCAAAGTCCCAGTAGAAGCCGTCCACGTAGGTCAGGCCCTGGGCGTTTTCGTTGCCCAGCGCGCGCAGATCCGACAGGAATATCAGCAGCGCCACCAGGCGCTGGTCGCCACCACTGACGCCGAATTCCTTGGCCTGCTTGACGGCATTGACTGTGTCCTGGCCGCCGTTGGCCAAGGCCACCACCTGCGCGCCGCTGCTTTGCGCCTGCAACAGGAACGAGGCATAGTCGCTGTTGTTCAATGGATGGCGCACCTGGCCAACCACTGTGCCGCCCAGTTTCTTGACCATTTTCGCGGTATCGGCTTCAAGCGAATGACCAAATGCGTAATCCACGGTCAGGAAGAACCAGGATTTGCCGCCGGCCTGAACCGTGGCTTTGGCTCCGCCCACCGATTGGGAATAGGTATCGAACATCCAGTGAAAGCCCACTGGAGAGCAGGATTTATTGGTCAGAGCAGTGGTGGCAGGTCCCGAGAACAGCGCGATACGGTTTTTTTCCCTGGCTACGTTTTGCACCGCCAGTGCGACCGCTGAATTGGTCAGATCGGCGATGGCGGTGACGCCCTGGCGGTCAAACCATTCCCGGGCCTTGGCTGCCCCTACGTCGGCCTTGTTCTGATTGTCGGCAGACACCAGCTCGATTTTCATGCCCTTGCATGGACCTGCAAGGCATTCATCGATGGCAAGCTGCGCTGCCGCAACCGAACCGGCGCCGCCCATGGAGGCATAGGTGCCCGACATATCGGTCAGCACGCCGACCTTGACTTCGGGCGCATCTGCGGCCCAGGCATTGAGCGCCAAGCACGACGCTGCCGCCAGTACTGTTTTTCTGATCAACATTGGAGTCTCCTGAATTTTGTAATAGTTTTATCGTTTTGTTTGCAAAACGCATTTAGTTTGATGTGTATAAATCAATTTTGCAATAGAATATTTGCACATTTAATGTTCATTTTTGCACAACGATTGCATAACCT
Organism: Advenella sp.; assembly: GCA_050742695.1. Lineage (GTDB taxonomy): Bacteria > Pseudomonadota > Gammaproteobacteria > Burkholderiales > Burkholderiaceae_B > Advenella. The sequence goes on from JBOIGK010000507.1 coordinate 2,205, forward strand.
TCACACAACAACTCATGCCAGATTGGGACGATATCCGCTATTTTCTGGAAGTGGCCAGAACACACAGAGCCAGTGCCGCAGCAGCGCGGCTGGGGGTGGAGCACACCACCGTCACCCGCCGCATCCGCCGTCTTGAAGTGGATCTGGGGCAGCTGCTTTTCGATAAGTCGCGCAGCTCCGGATTTACCCTGACACGCTCGGGGCAGCAACTGCTGGCGCATGCAGAGCAGATGGAAACGCATTTATATAATGCGCAGGAACAGATTCTGGGGGTCAGCCAGAGCCCGGCCGGGCATGTGCGGGTGGCAGCAACCGAAGCCTTTGGCTCGTGCATTATTGCGCCGCTGTGCGCGCAGTTCCAGAGCCAGTTTCCCGACATGACCATCGATGTGCTGCCGGTTCCCCGCTTTGTCAGTCTGACCCGTCGCGAAGCCGATATAGCCATCACCATAGAACGCCCGGCGCGCGGGCCTTATGTCACCCGCAAACTGACTGACTATACGCTGTTGCTGTACGGCACCCAGTCCTGCTTTGTTCGCTACGGCGCGGTCAATACCGAAGCGGATCTGCATAATCATCGTTTTATCAGCTATGTGGATGAGCTGCTGTTCAGCGACCAGTTGCGCTATCTTGAGGACATTCTGCCGTTTACCAAACCTGTCATAAAAAGCACAAGTGTCATTGCTCAATATTACAGTTGTCTGCAAGGTCACGGGCTGGCCATTCTGCCGTGCTTTCTCGCCGGCCAGAATCCACAGCTTATTCCAGTGCTGCAGGACAGAATCGGGATCACGCGCAGTTTCTGGATTTATTATCATGAAGAACTGAAACGGCTGAAACGTATTGTGATGCTTTCGGAACATTTATGTGACATCATAGGAAACAACCGACTGCTGGTACAGGGCAGGCTGCCGGTGCAGCAGGTACAATGACAATTGAAAAGCAATTTGTAAAAACCTGATTTCCAGAAGGAGTACACGCATGACCATTACACTGACAGCAGCAGACGGGCACATTTTGCAGGCTTATACGGCCGGCGCCGAAGATGCGGAACGGGGCATTGTGGTCCTGCAGGAAATTTTCGGCGTCAATAGCCACATTCGCGATGTTTGTGACTTCTATGCTGCAAAGGGTTATCGCGTGATTGCGCCGGCGCTGTTTGACCGGATCGAGCCGGGCGTGGAAATGGGTTACACCGCCCAGGACGTCGAGCGCGGCAAACAATTCAAAGCCAAAGTCAGTTACGAAGATGCGCTCAAGGACATCGAGGCAGCAGCAGCGGCCTTGTCGGCGCAGAAAAAGATTGGCGTGGTCGGCTTTTGCTGGGGCGGTGCCCTGACATGGCTTGCAGCCTGCCGCAGCGGCGCTTTTTCGGCGGCTTCCTGCTGGTATGGCGGCGGCATTGCCCAGTTGCGCGATGAAAAGGCGCAATGCCCGGTACAGATGCACTTCGGCGAAAAAGACAAATCCATCCCGCTTTCGGATGTCGAGGCTATCCGCGCCGCCCAGCCAGACGTCGAGGTCTGCATTTATGATGCGGACCACGGCTTCGGATGCGATCAGCGCGGCTCTTACGATCCGTTTGCCAGTGAACTGGCGCGCACGCGCACAGTGGAATTTTTCAAGGCGCATCTGTAACCTTGCCTTGCAGCCAATGCAATGTCATACGCCCGATTATCGGTGCTGTGCTAGTGCCGGGCGCAGGCGTGTCCCGGCCGGTCATTGAATAACGACAGGTGAAAAAATTTATGACGTTTTCGACAATGCTGTCTGCGGTATCATTTTCTCTCATGCTTGCCACCACCGTGCACGCGCAGGCGCCGCAGAACGATGCAGCGGTGCCGTTTACAATTCCGGATAGCGGAATCACCATTCCGCCGAACTTTACCCAGGCCACCTTCGATGCGCCTGCAGTGAGCTGGATTGAAGACGGCCGTCCGGTCGAACAGGCCAAAGATGCCCTTGAGCTGCTGGCAACAGCAGACAAACATGGTCTGGACCCCCGCTGGTTTCATATTGCACAATTACAGTCGCAATGGGAGCGGGTCAGCTATGCCGCATCTGCCGAAGAAACGGCGCAGTTTGATCGCGATCTGACCACGCAGATGCGCACTTATGTGAAGTTTCTGAAAAATGGTCGTATTTCACCGTCCCTGATCAAGAACCGCTATTCCAAGCCAACGTTTACCGATGCCGATGCAGACCTGTTCTTGTCCTCGGCGATACAGAACGGCAATCTGAAGGCCTCGGTCAAGTCGCTGACCGACAGCATCCCCATGTACAACTCGCTGATGCAGGCGCTGGTTGTATTTCGTCAATTACAGCAAAACCCGAGCATGAACCAGGCGCTGCCTGCGGTACCTGGCGGCAAACTGACTGAAGGCCAGCCCTATCCGGGCATGCCCGCACTGATCGAGCGCCTGGTTCTGCTGGGAGACTTGCCCCAAGGGACACCGGCGCGGCCGATCTACGATGCGACGGTCATGGCAGGCGTCAAAAGCTTTCAGCAACGTCATGGGCTGGAGCCCGATGGTGTGATCGGCAAGGGAACGCTGGAGCAGTTGAATACCCGCCCCATTG
>JBOIGK010000508.1:0-1827 GCA_050742695.1 Advenella sp.
CAGGTGACGGCGCAAAGGGTGACTCGTTGGTATTGAGCTTGATCAGATCCGTCTGTTTCGGTTGCTCGCCCGGCACATAGGGATCCAGTGTTTTGACAAAATCACTCCAGTACGCACTCATTTTCTACTCTGCTTTCTTGTATGGATTTTTGGAAGACTTAAACTCAATCCGCAATGGCGTACCCTCCAGCTTGAATACAGTACGCATTCTGGATTCCAGGTAGCGACGATACGATTCCGGAATCGCATCCAGCGCATTGCCATGAATGACAATGAGCGGCGGATTCTGTCCGCCCTGGTGCGCATAACGCATCTTGGGCCGGAAAATTCCCTTGCGCGGCGGTTGCTGTTGCTCAACTGCGGCATGCAGTTCGCGGGTAAGCTTGGGTGTGGACAGCTTGGCAAACGCGGCAGCATGCGCCTCGTGCACTGAACGCATCAATTGCGTAATGCCTGCGCCTTTGAGCGCAGAAATAGTATGCATTTTGGCAAATGACAGGAATCGCAGTTTGCGCTCAAACTCGCGCTCGATCCAGTCGCGCTTATCGCGATCCAGGCCGTCCCATTTGTTAATGGCAACCACCAGCGCCCTGCCGGTCTCGAGCACGAACCCGGCAATGTGCGCATCCTGTTCGGATATTTCGCTTTGCGCATCAAGCATGAGCACGACCACATTACTGGCTTCAATCGCCTGCAACGTTTTGATCACCGAGAACTTTTCGATAGATTCGAACACTTTGCCGCGCTTGCGCAGGCCTGCCGTATCGATCAGGGTATACAGACGACCATTGCGTTCAAAATCAATTTCAATTGCATCGCGCGTGGTGCCCGGCATATCAAAGGCGATCACCCGCTCTTCGCCCAGCAGCGTATTGATGAGCGTAGATTTGCCAACGTTGGGGCGGCCCACAATAGCCAGCTTCAGGCGGTGGTCAGTAAACGCTTCAGGCGTAACTTCGGCCACGTCCTCTGCCGTGTCGGCGCTTGCCAGCACCTGGGCGATCTGCTCGTCTGACAGTTCCACCTCATCGGCCTGCTCGTCTTGCGCGACTTCAGCCTGGTCCGCAGGCTGATTCTTTGCCAGCACCTTTGCCAGCGCAGTCTCGATAAGATCGACCACGCCATCGCCATGCGCCGATGAAATCGCATGGGGCTCGCCCAGGCCCAATTCATGAAAATCTGCGGTGGCTACACCATGGTTCATACCTTCGGCCTTGTTCACGGCCAGAAAGACATGCGCCCGGGTCTTGCGCAACAGGCGGGCAATCTCATGATCGTGGGCATTGACCCCGGCACGTGCATCAACCAGAAAAATCACGACATCAGATTCAGAGATGGCCAGGCTGGTTTGCCTTGCCATTTCCATGAGTATGCCGCTTTTGGCTACGGGCTCGAAACCGCCGGTATCCACGACCAGAAACGGGATGTCGCCAACCCGGCCTTCGCCGTAGTGCCGGTCACGCGTGAGACCGGCATAGTCGGCCACCAGCGCCGCCCGGGAGCGCGTCAGGCGGTTAAACAGGGTTGACTTGCCAACATTAGGTCGGCCAACCAGCGATACCACGGGTTTAAAGGAAACAGTACTCAACGTGCACCAAGCATAACAAGATTACCCGCACCGGTTTGCACCAGGATACCCTGGGCGGTAGCGGTCAGCGGCGATAGCATCGGATCGCCGCCAAATTCGGATCTGCCAAGCAGATGCCCATCGGCATCGGACAGATAATGTATATACCCTTCATAATCACCAACAGCAACAACATTGCCGTTGGACACTGCGTTGGTCAGGCCTCGGTTTTTCAGAACCTGATTGATCCATTGCTGCTG
>JBOIGK010000509.1:0-8195 GCA_050742695.1 Advenella sp.
AAGCATGATTCTCGCTTTTGGTAGCAGCCGCTCTCCAGCTTTGGTCAAAATCGCCTTATGCCCACTTCGATCGAATAATTCGCAACGTAGATTCTCCTCTAGCTCACTAATTCTTTTTGAAAGTGAAGATTGGGATAAGTGCAGTTGAGCGGCAGCGATCGCAAAATTTCTGCAGCTCGCAGCCCAATAAAATGCTTCTAGTTGTTTGAGGGTCATGAGAGTATTCCAGGCAGCATAGGACCATCCAAGGGAAAGTTGATACATTCATGATAGCGCGGACCTGTGTCACATAGTTGATCTAAAAAATCGAACATGGAAGGTGCAACAAATTCGCTTTTATTGGATTTGTTATCTGCTTATTATAGTTCAACAGCATCCCAATCAGGCATACCCTACAGGATAGCGCTTGGCTATCGTTCGCAATTTTGGCTGTCCCATTCAGCATAACAACGAACACGTAGTCAGATTTTTCTGTGTCGATCATTGTTTTTGATAAAAGCGATGATTGGCTGAATATACAAAGCGTGCCATTCAGCGCTATTGGTAAGATCAGCAACTGTTGCGTATTCGAGAACAAATGGACAATTTGTATCCCGCACCGTGCAGGGCAAACGCATCAGATTTTTAAGGTTCCAAGCACGAAATTACAAATAGATGCACAAACTGGAGTGAGACTATGTTCAAACAATGCTTACAACTAATTATGGGCGTATTTTTAGTATCTGCGGTGCTGTTGGGGCAGGCAAATGCCGCCAAGGCAAATTATCCTGACAAGCCAATCACGCTGGTCGTGCCGTTCGCCCCTGGTGGTGCTACCGACTTATTGGGGCGTTTAATTGCTCAAAAAGTGGGTGAAAAGTTGGGGCAAACAGTAGTGGTGGAAAATAGACCGGGGGCTGGAACGATGATAGGTGCAACTGCAGTAGCCAGAAAGCCCGCAGACGGCTACACACTGCTGATTACAGCTTCCGGGTTCCTGATAAATCCGTCAATCAGGACTGATGTTCCCTATGACACAATTAAAGATTTTTCTCTGGTTACTTCTGTAGCGGAAGGCCCATTGGTATTGGTCGTGAATCCGTCTGTACCAGCCAAAACACTACCTGAGTTTATCGAGTACGCCAAGGCCCATCCAGGAAAGCTCACTTTTGGCTCGTCCGGCATAGGCGGGGGGTCACATCTTGCTGTCGAGTTGTTGAAATCCATGGCGCAGGTTGACCTGCTGCATATTCCATATGGAGGCTCCGGCCCAGCGGCAATGGCATTGATCAGCGGGCAAACGTCGCTGGGAATCGATGCTGCGACGCTCTATCTTTCTTATATCAAGTCAGGAAAGGTACGGGCGCTGGCGGTTACATCGAAGAACAGATTTTCTCTTTTGCCTGACGTCCCAACAATTTCAGAATCCGGCTACCCTGATTATCTTCAGCGAGGATGGTGGGGAATTCTGGCTCGGTCCGGCACACCTAAAGAAATCATGAAAAAGCTGAACGAGACGATCGTTGACGTTCTTGCTACCAATGAAGTGAAAACTTTTCTAAAAAAAGAGGCACTTGAAGTGTTGACGAATACGCCAGAGGAGGCTGCAATCGCTCTTGAAACATATGTCAACGATTGGACAAAAGTAATAAAGACCGTAGGTGTCGAGATCAAGTAGGAGTACCGGTACATCGGTCTTCCGATCTGTTCAGGCAATTCGCCGAACTCGAATGCTCGTACGACAAATTAGAAAAATGATTGTGGAGTGATTAAACATGGACAAGGATACGACTCCTTTGGCAACAACACCAGAAGCAATGACGGTGGTTGCAGCGCTAATTGCTTCAGCACAACAAGCGCAGCAGTATTACGAAACATATACTCAAGCTAAGGTTGACGAGGTTTGCCTGGCACTGGGGTGGGCCATTATGGAGCCAAACAGGAACCGCCAGCTTGCCGAACTGGCGGTACGAGATACCGGGCTAGGTAACGTGCAAGATAAAATCTCAAAAAATTATCGTAAGACATTGGGCTTATTGCGAGACCTTGCCGGGAAAAAATCCGTTGGCGTGATAGCCGAATATCCGGATCTTGGTTTGGTGGAAATTGCTCGCTCCGTTGGCGTGGTTGCTGCAATTACACCGTCTACCAATCCTTGCGCAACCCCGGCAAATAAAATTATCAACGCTTTGAAATGTCGTAACGCAATTATTATTGCTCCCTCCCCGAAGGGGACGAGTACATGTGCATTGCTGCTGGAATTTGTCCATTCGCAGCTGGAAAAAGTCGGCTTTCCTGCCGAGTTTGCAAAGGGTCTGGTGCAAATGCTGCCGATGCCGGCCTCAAAGGCGTTAACCCATGCGTTGATGATGCAGGCAGATCTGATTGTGGCGACGGGCAGCCAGGCTAATGTGCGTGCGGCTTACAGCAGTGGAACACCCGCTTTCGGCGTGGGGCCGGGAAACGTAGCCTCTATTGTTGATGAGAGCGCCGATTTGGCCGATGCAGCGGAAAAATTAATTCAATCCAAAACATTTGATAACGCCACCAGTTGTTCATCCGAAAACAGCCTTGTTGTTGTAGATAAAGTCTACGACGCTGCGCTGGCAGAATTGGCAAAACTTGGCGGGGTGCTCCTGAATCAGGAAGAGAAGGCGAAATTGCAGGCTGCCATGTGGATTGATGGACGTTTGACTCAAACTATCACGGCACAAAGCGCCTCCACCATCGCCAGTGGTGCAGGACTTTACCGTGATGTGTTACGCAGCGCCAAGGTACTGCTTGTGGAGGAAGACGGGTGGGGCAAGAATCATCCTTATTCGGGAGAAAAACTGTCACCTGTACTTTCCGTTTACCGGGCGCGAGATTTCGAGCACGCCTCCGATATTGCCAGTGAAATCTATAAATATATGGGTGCAGGTCATTCTGTGAGTTTGCATTCAAGGATACCTGGTCGCCAGATGGATTTGGCCTGTCACTTGCCAGTATCGCGCGTGATTGTGAACCAAGCCCACAGTGCGGCCACAGGAGGAAACTTCGATAATGGCTTGCCGTTCTCGCTATCCATGGGATGTGGGACGTGGGGAGGCAACAGCTTTTCAAAGAATATGAACTACACCCACTACATGAACATTACTACGATATCACGGCGAATCGAATTGCGCATGCCCGGTGAAGAGGAGATATTCGAATCATATTTCGAACAGTACGGACGGTAACAACCGGGCCGCAGCAACGATGCGTAATAGGCTCGCACAGTCTGCGCCGTGGAAGCGTCCGGCTGAAGAATAGACAAAGCAGCGAAAGGCGACGGTGTCACAAGAAAGCATACCAAATCTGGCAGTTTCTCTATTCTGGAATTTTTTATTATTTGATATCTACATTTCCTTTAAGTGCATTTTTGCATCTTAGGAAATAACGTTAAAGAGGAGATGTTGCAAATGAATGACGAGTTGAGTTCACGTGATGGTTCTTCGGAATGCACGCTGGGTGGGATACTGAGAGCGCATCCACCGGGCAATCCTGCGATCATTTTTGATGACAAGTCCTACTCGTATGGCGAGCTTGATTACTTATCCAATAAATTTGGCAATCTGTACCGGCACCTCGGGCTAGTCCCGCAAAGCCGCGTCAGCTTCATGCTGGGCAACGACATACTCCTTGTTGCTGCCTATTTAGGTGCGTTCAAGACGAACATCATTGCCAATGCGCTAGGTTCCAGCCTGAAGGCAGAAGAGGTCGCCTACATACTTGAGCATGCAGGCAGTCAATTGTTGATCACCTCCAGCCAGCATGCGGCGGTGATCGAAGAGGCGCTCGGTCAGCTTGCAACGCCACCCAAAGTGGTAAGCATTGATGTTTTTGGCGAGAGTGCGTCCAGGACGCTGCAACCGCTGCCGTTTAGCCTGCTGATGGAGCAATCAGAGAGTGCACCCCAGACGCCTGATCCCGATTTTCATGATATTGCGTTGCTGCTATACACATCGGGTACCACAGGGAAACCAAAAGGCGTCATGATTACCCATCGCAATATTCTGTGCACAATATTTGCCTCTAAATCCAATCACACTCTGGGCCCCTCTGATAGGACGTTATGTGTTATGCCGCTGTCGCACAACAATGCCTTGATGTTCAGCACGCTTTCTCATTTATGCGCAGGCGCAACGACCGTACTTTGCCGGCGCTTTAGTGCCTCACAGCACTGGACGCTTTGTAAAAAATACGATATCAACAATTTTAGCGCCTCGCCGACCATACTGGCGATTCTTTTGGAGACGCCGCCTTGTGTTGCCGACGAGGGCGCGGGCTTACGGTTTGTAAAAGTGGCATCAGCACCTACTTCCATTGATTTGGCCCAACGATTTGAGACCCGTTTTGGAAAGGGCTTGCTTTTAGAAAGCTATGGATTGACAGAAGCGTCGGGCATCACGATGAACCCTATAGACGGTCCACGCAAACATGGATCAATCGGAAAGGTTTTGCCGCAAAGTGACGTCAGGATTGTCAACAACGAAGGTGTCCAAGTGCCCGTGGGTGAAGTCGGTGAGCTACTGATACAGACACCAACTTTGATGAAGGGATATCTTCATGATGCTGAAGCGACCGCCAAGGCCATAGAAAATGGCTGGTTTCACTCCGGAGACTTGGGAAAGATAGATGAAGATGGTTTCATTTTCCTTGTTGGACGAAAAAAAGAAATGATCATCAGAGGCGGCGAGAATATTTCGCCTCTCGAAGTAGAGCGGGTTATCGCCCGGCACCCGGCCGTGCGAGAGGCTGCAGCGTTTGGAATGCCCGATCCTATGTGGGGAGAGATCGTTATGGCGTGCGTAACGCTTCATGAGGCGAGTGAACGCGCAAATTTAGAAACAAACATAATCGGATTTTGCAAGAGTCATTTGGCGTCGTTCAAAGTGCCTCAGAAAATTGCCGTTATCGACGAGCTTCCGCGCAACGGTGTGGGGAAAATCAAGCGCCACGAGCTTTATCGGCATTTCCATCCAAGATCAGATGAACATTGAGGAGAGAGAAAATGAATATGAAATCAGTAACAGTCGATTATGGTGATCGAAAGCTGGATATCGAAGTTCCGGAGGATGCCGTTGTCGTAGAGTTTGAGAATCCGCCACTACTGGAAGACCCTGCTGCTGCAGTCCGTGCGGCCCTGGCCAACCCTTATGGGTGTCCTCCGCTCTCAGAGTTGGCCAAGCCAGGCATGCGTGTAGCAATTGCTTTTGACGATCCGACGCGTCCTGCCAATTCTGCGCAAACCATTCTTCCTGAAATCGTAGATGTCTTGCTTGGCGCCGGCGTGAGCGAAGCGGATATTCTTTTCATTAATGCGTGCAGCAATCATAAAAAAAGCACTCGCTCAGAAATAGCAAAACATCTCGGAGCAAAGATATTCAACCGCTTTTGGCCAAAAGGTCAAATTATCAATCACGATTGCTCGGATCCGGCGCAACACATGTTTTTGGGCGTTACGCAGGGAGGGCGCTACGTAGAAATGAACCGTCACTTCGTCGAATCCGATCTGATGATTTATCAGGGAAACGTTGCGCCCACCGCATGGAAGAGCTATACCGGTACAGGGGTCGTGGTTGGGCTTGGCTCTACCCGGAGCATTGCTTCTCACCACAGTTTTCACAGCATCCCGGATCCTGGCTCAAAGAACGCTGCCAACACCAAGCGCTACGGTAGCGTGAAAGCAGAAGTGACTGCATTTCTTGATAATGCACTTGGAAAGCAAGTATTTTACATAAATTCCGTTAATGGGATTGGCGGAAAATTAGCAGGCGTTTTTGCAGGCGCAGCCGAAGCAGTGAAACCGTCAGCATGGGAGTTGGCTGAAAAAATATGCCGACAACCGGTTCCGCAGGCTGATGTCCTGGTAATAGGACTGCCGGCATCCTATGCCTATGGTTCTTCGAACAATACTTTGGTTGCGGCGATCGGTGCCATGGTTCCTCCTCGATTGAGTTCCGGTAAACACGTGTTGCGCGAAGGCGGCGTGATTATTGCAGTAAGTCCAACTACGGGAACAATTGATGAACGTGTGTTTCCATCTTATCCAGAGGCCATCAAACTTTACAGGCAATGTCACACGGCACGCGAAATGGTGGATTTTGAGGATGAGTTCTGCAATAGACCAGACTTCTTGCACGCCTATACACATAACCACGCCTATCCCGCGATTCATGCTTTCTGGCTCTTCTACGAAAATGAGTATGCACTAACTCGTGCTTCGCGGGTCATCATGGCGGGAACCAGCAATCCGGGCGCTTTCAGGGACGTTGGGTTAACGCCAACTGCAAACTTTGCAGATGCATGGAAAATTGCTACGCGGCTTGTGGGTCCTGACCCTATAACGGTTGTCGCTCCGACATTCTATAGCAAGCCGAAATTTAAATTTGATGTGCAAGACTCGAACGAGGGCTGAAATGCATTTACATCTAGATCCCGTTGGTGGCGTGGCAGGGGATATGTTCATCGCCGCAATTTTCGATACATTTCCTCACTTGGTCGCTGGCACATTAACGGCGATCGAATCGGCGGGGTTGCCTTCGGATATCTCGTTGAGTGTGATCGACCACAAGGACCACGTGCTGGCAGGTCGTCGCTTCATGGTTGCTGGCCCTGGATTGGACCATATTCCGCGCCTTGGTCAATCAGATGGTTCGCTGCATCGTGATCACGACGGCACGCATGATCATGAACATGTCACGTTTGCACATGTGCGCGACAATCTCATGAACTCGACCCTCGCGCAAGCCGTTAAATTGCGGGCCATCGCGATTTTTTCCTTATTGGCCCAGGCAGAAGCAAAGGTTCATGGATCAATTCCCGATGAGGTGACGTTTCATGAGGTCGGTGCGTGGGATTCCATTGCCGATATCGTGGGCGCAGCTTATCTAGTTGAAACAATCAATGAAATGTATTCCGCACAGGGGGTAAGCTGGTCTGTCGCACCGCTACCGCTAGGATCAGGATGGGTTAACAGCGCGCACGGATTGATGCCGGTTCCGGCTCCGGCCACAGCCCTGCTTTTGCGCGGTATGGTGACCCATAGTGATGGAATTGAGGGGGAACGAATCACACCGACAGGGGCAGCGATCCTGCGTCACTTGCAATGCGAAACAAGCATCGGTTCACGTCCCCGGTGCCTTTTGTTATCCGGTATAGGTTTTGGTACGCGCAGTTTTCCGGGTATTAGCAATGTACTGCGCGTGATGGCTTTTGATGAATCTTCCCGATCGGCAAATCAATTCGCTGCCGATCGAGTGGCCCAGTTGTCGTTTGAAATAGATGATCAGTCACCTGAAGATCTGGCGGTCGGTTTGGACAGATTACGCAAAATGTCAGGGGTGATTGACGTGACTCAACTTACTTCGTTTGGAAAAAAGGGCCGTATGGCTTCGCAAATTCAGGTATTGGTGCACCCGGCCACCAGCGAATTGGCAGTTGCATCCTGCTTTTCAGAAACGACCACAATCGGCGTGCGTGTTCAGTCGATGGACCGGTATGTCCTCATTCGGGAGAATGAGACAGTGGACGTTAACGGTCGCGTTCAGCGTTTAAAAAAAGTGGTTCGACCCGGCGGCGTGGTTACAGTCAAGGCAGAAATGGATGATATTGCCATGAACGCAGCCAATCACGTTGATCGCCAATTATTACGCACTATTGTGGAGAAAGAATTATCAGATAAGGACACGTCACATGACTGATAGCACCGCCAATAAACTCGCTACGCTTAGGCATATACTCTCAAAAATGGACAGCACGGCAGTTGCCGTTAGTGGAGGCGTAGATAGTCTGACGCTTGCCGTGGTGGCAAATCGTTTACTCGGCCCCGCGCGCTGCGAAATATTCCACGCAGTATCACCCGCTGTTCCAATTGCCGCGACACGCCGTGTACAAGCGCTCGCCAGACTAGAGAACTGGAAGCTGTCCATCATTGATGCCGAAGAATTCAGCGACGATCATTACGTATCTAATCCAGTAAATCGCTGTTTTTACTGCAAGTCCAACCTGTACGCTTCAATTGGCAACTGTACAAAAAAGCAGATCATCTCGGGCACCAATGCTGATGATCTGGGGGAATACCGACCCGGACTACAGGCGGCAGAAAAATTTTTGGTCAGGCATCCGTACGTGGAAGCGGGCATTGCAAAGGTTGATTTGCGGGAGTTCGCCTGCTTTTTGGGATTGCCTGAAAT
>JBOIGK010000510.1:0-3474 GCA_050742695.1 Advenella sp.
GTTCTAAACAGGGCGTATATGCAAGATATGCATCATTAATGGAACGAAACGACATCATAACGGCGGCACATAGCGACAACCAGACTCCGAACCAGCCAATCCGGAAAAGCCACGTTGTCTGACTACAAGCGATTAATGATCATTAGGGGCGGCGAGCCCCACCCGCTTATTGCGCCAGAAGCGTCATGGGTGGCCCGCTACTGGCGTACGCACTCAAACGAAGCGGCGCGATTAACATCGCCACTACCCGTGTATCTTGGCCAGGCCGGATATTCACAAAGTGGTCGGGTTCTGCCGGATACGCCAGCAGTATCTGCCACCACTTGAGGCCCGGGTTCCACGCCCTTCTCTACCCAGTTCTCCAGCGCGCCCAGAGAATCCCAACTGGCATTAAATACCGTGCTAACCGCATGGCCATAGCCGGGGATTTCGTAGTATCGAAGGAACTGGTCGGCTTTCTGTTTGCCCATGGTTGCCCGCACCCGCCTCACATAATCTTCGGTCGCCCGTGTTGGCACCAGGCCGTCGGCAACCCCATGGGCAATAAGCAGTTTGCCGCCATGACGAGCAAAGGCAGACAGGTCTGTCTGGTTAATATCCTGCAACCGGGTGAGTTCATTAATGCGCTTGCGCCATTTGCCTGGTCGGGCCGGGTCCAGCGCCAAACTGTTGAAAGCAGGGTCCTGCGTGATGAAGTACTTGACCCATTGATCCCAGAAGCCGGCATGGTAGGGCACGCTCTGGCTGCCCGCCGGATTGGGTGGCATGGGATACGCCGGCGCAATCGAACCCAGGTTCAGGTAATTGACGGTGGCCTGCAATTTACTGTCGCCGGCCGGGCGCCCCAGGTCTACTCCCCAGGTATTGAACCCGGCATGGCGCACTTCACCACTGCCTACCGGTGGAGTAAATACGATGTCCGACGCAAATACTTTCATTGCCCTGATCTGCGCGTCGGACAGGCATTGGTTGCCCGTGTCCGCACCGCCCTCGCAGCGCAGGGGACGTCCATCCACGGTCGCTTTGGCAGGATCAAAAATCCGGTTGCATTGGCGCTGATTGCTGATCAATCCGTCGCGGGCGCCATCCAGCCCATCGCATGCCTGCATGCCGGCCTTATACAGGACATCCCGTTTTTGCTGATTAGGGTAGGCGCCGGGCTGGGCCAGTGCACGCGTAATCCGGCCAAACTGCAGATCCAGCGCGGCTGCCGCAAAGGCCGGATAAAGGGCGATGACGCCATTAAAATCGCCGGGCCATTTCTGGATCACGGCGAGCGCTTCGCGACCACCGGTAGAGCCGCCAGCAAAATATTTCAATTGTGCGCTCTTGCCATAATGGCCGGCAATCAGGTACTGGGCCGTGTCATGGGTTTTCTTGAGCGCTTCATAAGCAAAATTTTTCAGGGCTTCGTGGTTGAGCGCAAACTTGCCAGGATTGGCCGGATCGTCTGCCAATTGATGGCCAGAGTCACTGCCATAAGTGGCATAGCCAAGCCCAATGGGGTCCGGCTTGTCCACCGGGCCGGCTGGCAGCAGATCTGTGGTTTTTGCAGGCACGCCGTTATATCCACCACCGCCAATCATGAGCGACTTGCCATTCCAGAGCACAGGCAGATTCAGTTGAAATTTGATGGCAGGCGCCTGGGGATCCACCGGGGTAATGTCGCCCAGCATCTTGCAATAACCCTGGTGGGATTTGGGCGAGGTAGAGACGGCAGGTTGGTATTGCGTTGCTGTGACCGTGGCACCACGCGTGGCCAGGCCAATGGAAGCAGCAGGCACGGTGGCCCCGTTGAGCTCGCTGCAGGAACGGGCCGCCAGATCATCCTGGCCTGTTACGGCACAACCGGCGACGATAGCCAGACAGCAAACGACACCCAGCTTAGTGACAAACCGCAATGACACAACAGGCATGGCCTCTCCTCTTTCTCGTATTGCATTTGTGTAAATTTTTATCAGATACTAAATGCTTTTGAAGAAAATGGAAAGGGCCGCGCAGGCGTGATCAGCGGTTTCAGCACCGTGGGCAATCCAAATTTTGTGAGTTTACTGAGCACCGATTTACACTGGTTTTATTCAACATCGCCAGGAAGCTCATATCCATCACCCATGGCCAGCGTATGGCGCATACCGGCTTTCCAGGCTCTGCGCATCCCTTGCCCACAACGCGCATAAAAATGTCAAATATACCGTACATTTTATGCCGGATTTACGAAGGAACGCGAGATCAGGCTTCTACGGAATCAGCTGGTCTATATCCATATCGGCCGCAGCGGCCTATGCCGCGTACGCGCTGCCCAGGGTGCTTTGTCCTCCTGCCTTATCGTTCGATCTGTTCTTTCCAGTCGCGATTCAGTTTCGGGCGAACTTTATTGATGCTGTCCCAATCGACTACGACCACGTGCTTCATATACTTTTCAAAATCGCCCAGCAGTTCCTTGTGCTCGGATTTGGCGGCCACATTTTTGTTGGATGGATACTGTCCGAATTTAAGCGCACCTTCCTGAGCCGGCACCGACAGCAGATAAGAGGCCAGTTTTTGCGCCAGTTCGGGCTCGCTGTTGTTGGCAATGACACATTCGGCGACCGCCAACAGTACAGAGCCTTCTTTCGGATCCACGTATTCGACCGGCAAGTTTTTCTCTTTCAGCGAATAGATGGCAGTGGGCGTAAGCGGGAACAAGGCTGCCTCTCCGGTTTGTGTCATCTCCGAAATCTTGGCAGAGCTCGGAATATAGGCAACCACGTTTTTGGCGACTGTGTCTTTGAACTTGGTCAGCGCATCCTGATAATTGCTGTCGTCGCCACCATCAATCCGGTTCAGCATCATGAAGGCATGCAGACCATAGGTGCTGCTGGCCACAGATTGAAATGCCACTTTGCCCTTGTACTTGGGATCGGCCAGGTCTTTCCAGGAGGTCGGCGGTGCCCAGTTGTTTTCCTTGAATAGTTTGGTGTTGTATGACAGGCCGGTCATGGTCGTGACCACGCCGGCAGCCATGTTTTTACCGATCAGCGTTTCCGGATACAACTCGGACAGGGCCTTGTCATCCTTGATGGGCTCACACAGCCCCATCTTGGTGGCGCGATTCATGATGCCATCATCCAGAAACATGATATGCATTTGCGGCTTGTCCTTGAATGCCTGCGCCTTGGCCAGGACATCTGTTGACGTGCCTGGCACCACCACAATTTTCACATTGTTGGCTTTTTCGAAAGCGGGGAAAACATGCTCCTCAAACCCACGCTGCATATCACCGCCGTTCATGCCAAGATAAAGCGTTTTCTGTTCCGCATTCGCGTTTGCGCCCGTCAGCATTCCGGCCACAGCCAGCATGCAAGCCGCAACGACCGGACGTTTTTTTACTGATACTGATTTCATCTGTGTTCCTTTTGCCGGCATTGCATGAAGAGACCTACAGCTTGCCGGAATCAGCTGTAAATCTGTCAATTCGAAAATCCTCTATCGGGA
>JBOIGK010000511.1:0-7250 GCA_050742695.1 Advenella sp.
TACTTTCCCCTGGGCGGTGAATTGACTTCCGGCAGACCGGACTGGAAAGAAGGGCTTTATCTGGGTACCGAGCTGGCCGATGATCATCCGTTGGTGCAGGCCGGTACGCCGGTACATGGGCACAATCTGTTTCCCGACATCCCTGGTTTGCGGCAAACCATCTTGCAATACATGGAAGCGGTAACTGCCCTGGGTCATGCCCTGATGCGCGGCATTGCGCTCAGTCTGGCGCTGCCGGCAGACTACTTCGAGCGGCGCTACACTTCAGACCCCCTCATTCTGTTTCGCATTTTCAATTATCCGACCCAGGATGTGCCCACAGATATGGACGTGCAATGGGGCGTAGGCGAACATACGGATTACGGTTTATTGACCATGTTGCTGCAGGACCAGATCGGTGGCTTGCAGGTGAAGACCCCGGGCGGCTGGGTCGATGCCACACCGGTGCCGGGCACTTTTATTTGCAATATCGGCGACATGCTGGAACGCATGACTGGCGGCTGGTATCGATCAACCGCACATCGGGTGGTGCGCAACACCTCGGGAAGCGACCGGCTGTCTTTCCCTCTGTTCTTTGACCCCAATTATTTTGCACAGGTGCAGCCCATCGAAGGGCTGCCCACCGTTCCCGATCCGGATGACAGCGCATCGCGCTGGGACAAGGCCAACGTGCATGCATTCAATGGCATTTACGGAGACTATCTGCTGAATAAGGTATCTAAGGTTTTCCCGCAGCTCAGACAGGACGTTTTGTCGTCACCGTCGTTAACGATAACGGCAGCAGATGGAGCGGGAACAGAGCAGGGGCGTTCACGCTGACGATTACGGCACAGGATGGCATGGATGATTTCGACTCAAAAAACCGTGTGATGCCAATATCATCTGTCCTTCTTTGCCAAGAATGAACGCACGCAATTGTTGCACGCGTTCGTTTTGAGGCTGCATACTCGCCATCGCATAGTCTGCCTGTACCTGTAGTGAATCGGGCAGGGCGATAACCCGGGTACGTCCCGCCGCAAGAATGGCATTCCGGTAGCTCGCATAAGACAGAAAAATATCGGCGGCGCCCGTCGACACGAGATATTCGCTGGCGACCCATCCATTCGGTATGGGCGTTGCAATTCTGCCTCCTACCAATGCTATCGCCTTATCGCGGAGTGTTTGGCCGGCTCCCGGGTGGATATTGTCGGCATTGCTAAATACCTGCAATGCATAATCTCCGGAAGGATCAAGTATCGGCGTTGACATACCCAGCCGTTTGCCGGGGTCCAGCATTGCAGCTAGCAGCGTTGTATCGGTGATGTCCGAGTCGCGCTGTACGACTGCACACAATGCATTTCTGGCAAATATCTGCGGCTCGAAGGCGCTGCCCAGTGCGACCAGGCGTGCCGGGCTTGCGCTATCTGCGGAGGCAAATAAATCGGCGTGCTCTCCTTGTTCCAGTCGCTGGCGCAACCAGCCGGCTGGTCCGAATTCAGCATGCACCGGAGGGTGACCAAGTTGGGCGAATCGGGTCAAGACGGCCGTGAAGGCGCGCTTCAGGCTGCCCGCTGCATACACCACGATTTGTTCACTCATTATTTGACTCCTTTATGTAGACCCTTTTGTGTTTGTGGACCGATCGTCGTCATGAAGATGCCATGTCCGCGCTATTGCGATACTGATGTTGATGCGCCTTGAGTGCAAAGTGCAATAACTATTTTGTACTCTTGTCCCTGATGCGTTATTTTTTTTACCTGCAGCGCTGTATCGTAAGCGAGGGACAAACGTTGGGAGGTCAATACCTGTTCTGCCGGCCCCACCACCGTTGCAGCTGCCGGGCTCATCAGCATGGCTTGATCGGCGATGGCCAGGGCATGAGTCGGCTGGTGGGTCGAAAATACAACCGCAATATTTTTGTGTATTGCCAGATTTTGCATAAGCCTTAGCACGCGTTGCTGATTGCCCAGGTCCAGCGCAGAGGTTGGTTCGTCCAGCAAAAGTACCCGGCATTCCATGGCAATAGCCCGGGCGATCAGCACCAGCTGTTTTTGTCCCCCCGAAAGCGAGTTGAATTCACGATCTGCCAGATGATTGAGCTCCAGTGCAGACAGTGCGGCCCATGCCATTTTCCTGTCACGCCGGGACGGCGATTGCAGGTTGGATATGTGCATTGCACGACCCATCAGAACGATGTCGAACACAGAGTAGGAGAAGGCCGGAGAAAAGCTCTGTGGCACAAAGCCGATGACCTCGTTATGTTCGATAGTGCCATGAGAAAGCGTAAGCAGTTTCATCAGCGTTTTCATGAATGAGGTCTTGCCCTGGCCATTCGGGCCCAGGATAGAGAAAACCTCTCCAAAGCGAATATCACAGCTGATGTCCATAAAAACGGGTGCATTGCTGGAATAGGCAAATCCTGCCTGCCGCACTTTGATTGCGATATCAGCCACTCCACCCCCTGTTTTGTGAGCGCCGCAGAAGATACAAAAACACGGGTGCGCCGATGATTGCGGTCAGGATACTGAGCGGAATTTCGCTGCCAGTCAGGGTGCGGGCAACATCGTCGACCAGCACCATGAAGGCAGCCCCCATCATGATAGAAACCGGGAGCAGTTTACGATGATCGGGTCCGGTCATGATTCTCGTTGCATGAGGTATGACCAGCCCCACCCATCCTATGCTGCCACTGACTGCCACCTGAGCCGATACAATCATGGCAACGCAAATTAGAAGCACCCACCGCAGGCCACCGACGTTCACATGCA
The DNA here is from genome assembly GCA_050742695.1 of Advenella sp. Classification (GTDB taxonomy): domain Bacteria; phylum Pseudomonadota; class Gammaproteobacteria; order Burkholderiales; family Burkholderiaceae_B; genus Advenella. The sequence continues at coordinate 2,748 of JBOIGK010000511.1, forward strand.
ATTGTTTCGCCTCGTCATCGCCCAGCGATAAGATGTTGATGCGCCAGGCAAGCAGCAGGATGATCACTATAGCGATAAGGGTAGGCACGGCCAGCAGGGTGAGCTTTGCATAGGTTGCAGTAGAAAAACTGCCCATCAACCAGTAGACGATGACGGGTAATTTTTCCTCGGAGTCGGCAGCATACTGAATCAGGCTGACCAGCGCACCAAAAAAACCGCTGAGCACCACGCCCGCCAGTACGACCGCAAGTGTGTTGGCGCGAGGTAGCGCACGGGTTACTGCAAATACCAATAACAGGGCAAGCATGCCAGAACCAAATGCGCTGACTAATAGTCCAAGGCTGCCCAGCCCCAGCAAAATGCTCAGGGCGCCGCCCACCGTGGCGCCGGTGGATACGCCAATGATATGTGGTCCGACCAGCGGATTGCGAAAGACCCCCTGCAATACTGCCCCGGCGACAGCCAGGCCGCCACCGGCGAGCGAGGCAATCAGAATGCGGGGCATGCGAACCGTCCAGATGACTGTTCTTTCAATGTCGTTGACTTCGGGTGCAGGCAGGCCAAGTGGTTCCAGCAGGATGTGGTACAGATTGGTCATCGTTACCGGATATCTGCCGAGCGTCAGCGATAGGGCGATCAATCCGAGCCATATCACGGTCGAAATAATCAAAATTACCCTGGTCGGAAGCGGGTGGAGCATCAATGAGGTCTGGTATAACTCATGCCATAGAATGCAGAGTAGTACCCGTCCGCCAGTTCCTGCATGTCGGTATCGCTAAAGCGGTCTGGGTAGAGTTTTTTGGCCATCCAGGTCTCACCAAGCGCGATCGCCTCCGGCATGGGATAACCCCAGGCTTTGGCGTATTCCGGCATCAGATATACCTGATCGTTTTTCACGGCTGTGATATCTTTCCACTGGGGCCCGGTTTTGATTTCGTCTACCACTTGCGGGTAGCGATCCTGTACGAAAATGACTTCTGGATTCCATTTCAGTACATCCTCCATGGACACCTTTTTATAGCCCGCGATTTCTTTGGCCGCCACATTCATGGCCCCCGCATGCTCCATCATCAGCCCTGTGTATTTTCCCGAGCCGTAGGTTGTAAGTTCCGGATTGGCCATATAAACGCGCTTGCGTTGTGCCGGAAGTAATGACGCGAGTTTTTTTCCGAGAATTTCGCGGGGTTTTTCGAAGGCGGCAATCAATGAATCCGCCCTGGCTGTGGTATCGGTCACCTCTGCGATCAATCTGATTCCATCTTTCAGACCCTGGGTATAGGCTTGATCTTCATCCTTCAGGCTCGGATTCAACGCAGCGGCCTGGTCGGTACGGTCTCGTCGCAAGGATATGGCTACCGTTGGAATATGGCTGTTTTCCAGTTGTTTAAGCATGTCGGCAGGAGCATAGTTGGTAACGAATACGACATCGGGCTTGAGCGCCAGTACTTCCTCAATATTAACCGAGGTCAGATCGCCGGGTGTTGGCACGGTCGCCAAGGTCGGGTGAAAGCGGGCGAACTGCGGGCCAAGTTGCTTTTTCCAACTTTGCAGTACGCCAACCACTTTATCTGTGACGCCCAGTTGGACAAGGATATCCAGTGTCTGATGCTGAAGCACGACGACACGATTGACTATGTCGGGAACTTTCACCTGGCGGCCCAATTGATCTGTCAGCGTGCGGTCGGCCTGCGCCAGGCCGGACCAGAGTAATAGAAGAACTGCCAATGCGGTGGATTTGAATGTTGTGTTCATCAGGACAAAAAGTGAATTCGATATATAAGGAACTATATATCGAATATTGAACTTGGCGCAAGGTGTTATGTGAACAGCATGGACAGACAGCGCAGGGCAGCATTGGCAATCTATGCAGGTAACCCGCATCGTCAAAGGGACGCAATTAAAATTGAAACTGACATGATTCGGCAACGATCAAACACCGTTATTGCAGCGTAAGCTGAGCGTGCCGCCGTCAATTACGCCGTCGATCAACTGGCATTTTTCAATTGCGTATCAATCGCCTGGATCTTCTGACGACGAAAGCGCCTTATAAACAATCTAAATGTTAACTATATGAAATATTACGTAGCGGGTATAATGTTCTGAACCGCTCGTGGGACTTTCCTCGGGATGCATGGTGTTCAAACGCAAACCAGCGAACAGGATATATTTTGAAAACAACGGACCAAGACGCGCTTGATAACTTTGAAAGTACGGTCAAATTTCGACTCTTTGCAGAACGCAAGCAACTTACATTATCGCTGCCTGAGCAGATTGCCGCACAGTTGGGTGACCAGATCATCAGCGGCTCCATGGCCAACGGTGCGCATATTCCCGAGCAGGAACTGGCCGAACGATATGAAGTCAGCCGGGGTCCGGTGCGCGAGGCGTTAAGGATTCTGGAACGAGAAGGCCTGGTTGTCGTCAACCCCAGACGCGGAGCCAGTGTATCTGAATTGAACGCCGATGAACTGGCAGAAATATTTGAAGTGCGCAGCAGCCTGTTGTCGCTGGCGGCGCGAAAAAATGCGGCGGCCCAAAATCCAGAATTGCTCAAGCTGCTTGAGCACGGCATCAAAAAGCTTGCGTCATGCATTGACACGCCTGCCGATGGCAGTCTTTACGCCGAGACCACTTACCGCCTGTCTTTATTGTCGGCGCGCTACGCAAGCAATACACGCTTGAGCCAGATCGTGACCTCCTTGTCTTTGCAAACCCTGCGTTATTCGAAATTGCAATTTCGATCCAGGGAACGAAGAGTGCGCTCTATCGAGCATTGGCAACGCTCCCTGCAGGCGTGCAAAGCGGGTGACGCGGAACTGGCGGCCCAGATTTGCCAGCAGCGGATCCAGGAGTCCTGGGATGCCACACTGGCGGCCCTGCAAGCAGAGACACACTAGAGACCAGGCCGATCGCGCCGCGAGGCATCACGCGGCAAGCGGGCGCCTTTTGTCGGGCCCCGCCTGCCTGACAATTTCCGGTGCCAGTTGCGTGTGAACCTGGCCTTGGCAAAAGTCCGGGTATTCCAATGCGGCCAGCAGGAACGGTATATTGGTCTTGATGCCCTCGATTACGCTGTCTGATAATGCGCTTCTTAAACGCTCAATGGCCTGGCTCCGGGTGGCGCCATGCGCAATCACCTTGGCAATCATCGGATCATAAAACGGCGATACCCTGGTGCCTTCTGCATAGCCGGTTTCAATGCGAATGCCTGCACCCTGGCCCAATCGGAAGACGCTTAATAATCCAGGAGACGGAGTGAAACGCCATGGGTCTTCGGCATAAATACGTACCTGGATCGCATGGCCGTCAGGGGCCTGCGGCCGATTGGGAATGACTTCGTGCAGACGTTTGCCGGCGGCCAGCGCAATCTGGCTTTGCACAATGTCAATGCCCGTTACTGCTTCGGTAACGCCATGCTCGACCTGTAGCCGGGTGTTCATTTCCAGAAAACTGAAACCAGACTGCTGATCGTATAAGGTTTCCACCGTTCCGATATTGTTATATTTAATGTTTTCCATGATGCGAACGGCAGTGTCTGCCATGGATACCAGCGTGGTCCTGTCAATGGCCGGCGCACCCGCTTCTTCGATTACTTTTTGGTGGCGGCGCTGGATCGAACAGTCGCGCTCGAAAAGATGCATGGCGTTGCCAAAGTTGTCTGCCATGATCTGAAATTCAATATGCCGCGGCCGCGCAAAGAGGCGCTCGGCATACAACTGGCTGTTGCCGAAACTTCTTTGCGCCAGACTCGTGGCCTGTTCGAGCGCGGCCGGCAATGCCGAAGCTTCATGCACCGCGATCATGCCAATGCCGCCACCGCCTGCCGCAGGCTTGATCAACAACGGAAAACCCGCGTTTGCGGCCTGGTGGCATTGCTGTTCTGCCGTGCCCTGGAGGATGCCGCTGCTGCGGCACATCGGCATGTCGTGCCGTGCCATCAATTCCCTTGCCCGGGTTTTGTGCCCCATGGATTCGATCCAACGCGGCGATGGACCAATGAACACCAGTCCGGCGCGCTGAACGCGTGCGGCGAACTCGGCGTTTTCCGATAGAAAGCCATACCCTGGATGGATCGCGTCAACGCCGGCCGATTGCGCGGCGGCCAGTATTTTGTCCATGTTCAGATAACTGTCGGCCGCAGCAGGGGCGCCAATACAAATTTTCTCTTTGGCCTGGCGTACATAAGGCAGGTCGGCATCTGCCTCTGAATAGACCACGGTGCAATCTATGCCCATTTGCGCTGCGGCGCGAATAATTCTTGCGGCTACGGCACCCCGGTTGGCCACCAGTATTTTCTTGAACATTCTCAGATCTCCTGTCGTACTCGCTAATGCCGCTTTGCCGGCCATCGAGCAATGATTGATTGTGCAATTCCAATTTGTATATTATATTATTGTTAACAATCTGTTTGTTAATTTATTTATAAGGTAAAAATATGGACGTTCTGTCAGAAGTGACCGGCACGGTATGGAAAGTCGTCGTTAATGATGGCGATACGGTTCA
>JBOIGK010000512.1:0-1772 GCA_050742695.1 Advenella sp.
GAACTGCGCTGTTTGCAATTGAACAATGGGCCTCAAACACCATACAGTTGGACAATGTAGTACATTGGCTAGCATGTCATGCAGTACATTTCGTGCACGATGTAGCACACACTTAACCCTATTTCAGAGGAAACAAACTATGACAGATGCAATAGAGCTTGATTTGCGCGCACTGGTATTCGATGTTTTTGGAACTGTCGTAGACTGGCGCAGTGGTGTAATCGGCCAAGTGACCGAGTTTGCTCGCAGGCATGCGCTGACAACCATTGATCCGGCTGCCTTTGCCGATACCTGGCGCGGCCATTACTCACCCTCAATGGAAGAAGTGCGCAGTGGCAGACGCCCCTTTACCCGGCTGGATGTGCTGCACCGGGAGAGTCTGGAAAAGACGCTGGCAACGTTTGGGGTGACCGTCGCCAGCTTGCCTGCAGATGCACTGACCCAGCTTAATCTGGCTTGGCACCGGCTGGATCCTTGGCCCGACTCTGTGCCAGGGCTGACCCGACTCAAAGGCCGTTATATTATTGCACCGCTATCGAACGGTAATATCAGGCTAATGCTCGATATGGCCAAACGGGCCGGCCTGCCGTGGGACGCCATTCTTGGCGCAGAAACGGCCCAGGCATATAAGCCTGCACCCGAAGCCTATTTACGAACGGCAGAGATTCTGGATCTGCCGCCTGAACAGATTTGCATGGTCGCGGCGCACAATAGCGATCTTGCCGCGGCGCGCCTTTGCGGCATGCGCACCGCTTTCATTCCCCGTCCTACCGAGCACGGTAATCAGCAGACAAAAGACCTGGTACCCGAACAGGATTGGGACTTCCTGGCGCAGGATATGCTTGATCTGGCGCAAAAGCTGAGCTGCTCGCCACAATGATTTGGCGTCATGCAACTGACACGCAAACAAGCGGTGCAATGAAACTTTGCAGATGAAACTCGCGAAGGAAATATGCAGATGAAACGCACAAATGAAACCCTGGGCGCGCACTCACGACCTTATGTCGGATACTTGTAACTAATTATATTCACCGTTTTTGCAGATGCACTTGCGCCCCGGCAGGCAACACCCAAATATGCAGCACGTCGTTGTATACCAGGCGTCTTCGGATTTGCGCAAGATGCACAATTGGCTTAACAGCTTTGACTGAATATATGCGCCGCCATCGCAACCTTTTACCGCGCGTTACATCCATGACAGTGGACACGCCATCGGGCATGCTACGCTAAAGACTCAAGTGATCAGCGTATCTAACACTGATTTTTACATTAACTGAAACAGGAGCACAGCATGAATAAAGATATTGCAGCCGGTAAGTGGGAACAGGTCAAAGGCTCTGTAAAACAGACATGGGGAGAATTGACTGACGACGATGTCGCCCAGGTCAATGGTAGTGCCCAGAAACTGGCAGGCATCCTGCAGGAAAAGTATGGTCGCACCAAAGAGGAAGCAGAACAGCAGGTAAGTGACTTCTGGTCTCGCCACAACAACGACGTTTGATCCGACCTGTCCTGTTCGCTGATAGACGCAGCGCCCAAAAACCATCGGCATACCTTGCCTGACGGCTAAAATGCCAAGGGTCAAACGACTCGATGTTCGAATGGCCTGATGTTAAGCAACTTGGGAATTGACGCAGCCTATCGGCCCGCAGAAGTGGACATACACGTTCAAGTACGATACCGCATGCTTAGCCGCCAAGTAACTGATGGTGCAAAGCTTGCGGTTATTCATTTTGTGATCCGTTTTATCGCTGCCCGCCCCCCCCGAATCC
>JBOIGK010000513.1:0-3026 GCA_050742695.1 Advenella sp.
GGCAGTACTTCCAGCACGCCATCGCCGAATATTTGTTCCCCCATTTTTGCGCGACGCTTCATGATGGCGAACATCAATTCCTGCTTGCGGAAGCGGTTGGCGTTTTCGATTTCCAGGCCAGCAGCCATTTCGAGCAGCTGCGACACATGCAGTGCCTTTAATTCATTAAGGTGCATTATTTATTAGTAAGGATAGATAAGGATTGAAATAAGAGTCATGGCGGCGGGCTGACGAATGAGCCCGCGCGAAAAAAATAACTTAAATGGATTCGTCAATGAACCCGGTAAGCTGGGTTTTGTTGACTGCACCGACTTTGGTTGCGACAGCTTCGCCGTTTTTGAAGAGCATCAGCGTCGGGATACCGCGAATGCCGAACTTGGCAGCCACTTCCGGGTGGTCCTGGACGTCGACCTTGACTACCTGGATACGGCCTTCGTAGTCGCGGGATGCCTCTTCCAGTAGCGGAGCAATCGCCTTGCACGGGCCACACCAGGGGGCCCAATAGTCTACCAGCACCGGCAGCTCCGACTTGAGCACTTCGGCTTCAAATGTTTTCTCGGTTGCGTGTTTGATCAGATCGCTCATAATGTTTCAGGTGACAATGGTCAAGAATAATCGGAAATGGAATATAACGTATTTGGGATGCCTCGATTTGAGGTCGATCAAAGCGGATAGGTTTGATGTGAGCTGCAACGGAATGGATTTTTCAGTTTGAATTCCGAAGCCGGCGTATGAAGCCGGGCCAGTCAAGGAAAGGATACTCCTGAAAGGCAAACAGCAGCCAAATGCGTCTGTAGTTAAATGTAAGAATACCATTTATCGATAAAGATTGTCGAAAAGCGTGATTATTAGGCGACAAAAAACGCTTTGAGCACGTAAAATGTCTGTTTTTTTGAACAGTATTGAGAAACACGTGGCCGCCAAGCAAAGCTATGACGAAGCATCAATCCGGGTCCTCAAGGGCCTGGAGCCCGTGCGCGAACGCCCGGGCATGTACACCCGCACGGAAAATCCGTTGCATATTATTCAGGAAGTTATCGACAACGCTGCCGATGAATCCCTGGCGGGTTTTGGCAGACAAATCACCGTTACGGTCAATGCCGACAGCAGTGTAACGGTCGAAGATGACGGACGAGGCATTCCCGTCGGTCTGCATCCCGAGGAGAAAGCGCCGGTCGTTGAAATTGTCTTTACCCGGCTGCATGCCGGCGGCAAGTTCGACAAGAAAGCCGGTGGCGCTTACGCATTCTCGGGCGGCCTGCATGGCGTAGGCGTGTCCGTGACCAATGCCCTGTCAACCCGAATGGAAGTGACCGTCTGGCGCGACAGTAGTGAATACCAATTGGTATTTGCCAATGGCGGGATGGTAGAGGCCCCGCTGGTCCGGCTGGGTGATGCCGTACCGCGCAAGAAAACCGGTACACGCGTGCGCATCTGGCCTGACCCCAAATATTTTGACACCGCCCAGATTCCAATGAACGAGCTGCTGCGGTTGTTGCGCAGCAAGGCCGTACTCATGCCCGGTGTCACCGTTATCCTGAATAATGAAAAAAATGGCGAACAGAAAAAATGGCTTTACGAACGCGGACTCACCGGCTATCTGACCGAATCGCTGGCGGGGGAAGAGTTGTTGGTGCCGGTGTTTGCCGATAGCCAGTATGCAGATAAGTCGCACGAGTATTTTGCCGATGGCGAGGGCGCCGAATGGGCCGTAGCCTGGACTGCCGAAGGGCAGGTGGTGCGCGAATCCTATGTCAACCTGATCCCCACCTCGGCTGGCGGCACGCACGAAGCCGGCTTGCGCGAAGGGCTGTACACGGCGCTCAAGAGTTTCATCGAGATGCACAATCTGCTGCCCAAAGGCATCAAGCTGCTGCCCGAAGACGTATTTTCCCGGGCCAGTTTCGTGCTCTCGGCCAAGGTGCTGGATCCGCAGTTCCAGGGGCAGATCAAAGAGCGGCTGAACAACCGTGACGCCGTCAGGCTGGTTGGCGGTTTTGCCAAAACCTCGTTTGAATTGCGCCTGAACAGTAACGTGGAGGCCGGCAGAAAACTGGCCGAGCTGGCGATTCGCCAGGCACAGGTACGCACGCGTTCCGCGCAGAAAGTTGAAAAACGCAAGAGCTCCGGTGTTGCAGTTCTGCCGGGCAAGCTGACCGATTGTGAATCGTCTGACAGTACCCGCACTGAAGTGTTCCTGGTCGAGGGCGACTCTGCGGGCGGCTCTGCGAAGATGGGCCGCAACAAGGAATTTCAGGCGGTCCTGCCGCTGCGAGGCAAGGTGCTCAATGCATGGGAAGTGGAAAAAGATCGTCTGTTTGCCAACAACGAGATTCATGACATTGCCGTTGCCATCGGCGTAGACCCGCACGGGGCCAATGACAATCCCGATCTTTCCGGGCTGCGCTATCGGCGGATTTGCATTCTGTCCGATGCCGACGTTGACGGTTCGCATATTCAGGTGCTGCTGCTCACGCTGTTCTATCGCCATTTCCCCAGACTGGTGGAAAACGGCTTTGTGTTTATTGCCAAACCGCCATTGTTCAGGGTAGACGTTCCAGCCCAGGGCAAGCGCCCGGCGCGCAAGCTGTATTGCCTGGATGAATCCGAACTTGAGGCCGTCCAGGACAAGTTGGTGCAGAAGGATGGCGTTAAACCTGCCAGCCTGAGTATCAGCCGCTTCAAAGGGCTGGGCGAGATGAGTGCCGAACAGCTGTGGGAAACGACAATGAATCCGGACACCCGGCGTTTGCTGCCTGTGGGGTATGGCGAACTGACGTCTGAAGAGACGAAAAAAATGTTCAATATGCTGATGGGTAAAGGTGAGTCTGCGCAGCGACGCAGTTGGCTCGAAGACAAAGGTAATTTAGCGGAAGTGGATGTGTAATGAGTGATCAAGACCAGACGGACCTGTTTGAAGCAGCGCCTCCCGAAGACGAAACCATCACCCTGGGTTTGTATGCCGAGCAGGCGTATCTGGACTATGCGGTATCTGTCGTGCGCGGACGTGCCTTGCCCGACGTGGG
>JBOIGK010000514.1:0-2280 GCA_050742695.1 Advenella sp.
CTGCAGACGGCTCCGGTATTTCAGGTGTGTTATTCATTGATATGCGCAGCGGCGGATACCGCTTTGTGCAGGCCAAGGCGGTGCTGCTGAGCACGGGCGCCGGGCCGACCATGTACCTGTATCACACGCCTTCAGGCGAGAAAACCTGTGACGGCCTGGCCATGGCGTTGCGCTATGGCCTGAAGCTGCGCGACATGGAAATGGTGCAGTTTCATCCGACAGGCCTGCTGGGCGGGCCCGATACCCGCATGACCGGTACGGTGCTTGAGGAAGGTCTGCGCGGCGCCGGTGGCTACTTGATCAATGGCGCAGGAGAACGCTTCATGAGCAACTATCACGAACGGGGCGAACGCGCCACGCGTGATGTGGTCAGTCGCGGGATTTATGCAGAAATGCGCGCCGGGCGAACCAGCCCCATGGGCGGCGTGTACATCCAGATGTCGCATCTGGGCGTGGAACACGTACGCAAGTCATTCCCGGGCATGGTGCAGCGTTGCGCCGATTGCGGCTTCGATCTGGCAGGCGGACAGGTTGAGGTGGTGCCTACCGCGCACTATCTGATGGGCGGCGTGGAGTTTGAAGTGGACTGCTCAACCGCCTCTCCCGGCCTGTTTGCTGCCGGAGAAGATTGCGGTGGCGTGCATGGCGCCAACCGCCTGGGCGGCAACGGCGTAGCCAATTCAACGGTGTTCGGCGGCATTGCCGGCGACTCAATGGCCGAGTACGTCGGCAAGGAGGGAAGCTGGAGGCAGCCCGATCAGTCTGTGATTGAAGCTGGCATCGCCCGCGCCGAATTTCCATTTTCCAGAAAAGCCGAAATGACGCTGCCGCTGCGCGATGCCTTGTCAAAGACCATGTGGAACGACGTGGGTATTTTGCGAACGAAAGAAGGCATAGAAAAGGGCATTGCCAGTATCGCCAGCCATCATGAGGCTTTGCGCGGGATAGGCGTGGCTGACGGTCAGCGCCGGTTCAATCTGAGCTGGCATGATTGGCTTAACCTGGAGAGCCTGACGACAATTTCAAAAGTGATTGCAACGGCGGCGCTGGCCAGGAACGATAGCCGGGGCGCGCATTTCAGGGAAGATTATCCGGAAACCGGCGATCTGGACACCACGGCCTACACCAGTATCAGCGGCAGTGATGGCAACATTGAGCTGCAGATGGTTCCGGTCAAGTTCGATATCGTCTCTCCAGGCAATACATTGCTTGGCGAAGAGGCAGAAAAATGTGCGTGAACGCAAACGGATATCAGGAGACAGTTAATGGCAATTGACATAAATACGATCGAGCAGGCAGCGCTGGAAATCATGAAGCGCGCGGCCATTGATATTCCCGAAGATTACAGTCAGGGAATCAAGGCGATGCAGCAAACAGAGACGGGCAAGTTACCGCGCTTTGTGCTACACGCCATGGTGGACAACTGGGACGCGGCCAGCAAGGACCGTCGTCCTATGTGCGCCGATACCGGGGTGCCGCGCTATTACGTGAAAATGGGCAATAACGCCAGTGTGCAATCGGGGTTCATCGGTATTGAGCGGGCATTACGCAAGGCAACCGCAGATGCCACGGTGGCGATCCCTTTGCGGCCAAACCGGGTACACCCGTTGTGGCGCACCGAACACAACAACAATGTCGGGATCAATGCACCGGAGATCGAGTGGTCATTCGAACCGGATGCTGACTGGGTGGATATCACCACAGTTCATAAAGGCGGACTGTTCGGCACCGACTATCGGATGCTGTTTCCCGGTGACGGGATTGACGGCATCAAGCGCTTTGTGCTGGACGGCCTGATTGCGTTTGGCAAACGCGGACTGGCCTGCCAGCCTGCGATTGTTGGCATCGGCATTGGCGGCTCCAAGGATACCTGTATGCAACTGGGCAAGCAGGCGGCGTGCCTGCGAACCGTGGGCAACCGTAATCCTGATCCGAAAATTGCCGAGCTGGAAATGGAGTTGAAAAAACTCGGCAACTCGATCGGCATGGGTGCGATGGGCTTTGTGGGATCATCCATGGTGGTCGATTGTCATATCGAGGTGGGCTACACCCATACTGGCGGCATGCCTGTCAGTATTCACACCTTCTGCCTGTCGTCGCGACGGGCAACCGCCAGGGTTCATGCAGACGGGCGTGTTGAATATCGTACCAATCCGGAATGGTTCACGCCTTATATGAGAAGGGAGACAGTCGAATGGAACCGATAAGCAACCAGGATACAGGGAACAATAAAGATGAAGATCTGAAGGTTTTCAGAATCAATCTTCCGGCCACACCCGA
>JBOIGK010000515.1:0-4445 GCA_050742695.1 Advenella sp.
ATCCAGAGTATGGTGCGTCGGATATCCATGTAACCTGATTACAGTAAGAGCGGTTGGAAAAACGCACTAGTGTAACCCAGTGCATATTGCGGGAATGCGGTTTTGCAGGCAGTCTACTGAAATTATTCATGATTTGTCGCGGTCGTGGTGCCTGTGGAGGCCTTGGCCGGTGGCACCGGATCATGACCGCCTTCGCTAAAGGGATGACAGCGACAAAGCCGTTTAGTTCCCAGCCACAGGCCCTTGCCGGCGCCGTGCGTATGGATAGCCTGTTCCATATAAGCCGAGCAGGTGGGCGTAAACCGACAGGACTGACCCACCCAGGGACTGATAAAGTACCGGTAAAAACGGATCGGTGCAATCAGAATCTGACGAATCATCGCTGTTCCTTGTTCTCGGGGCGGCCGGCAAGCGCGCGCGCGAAATGGCTGTCCACTTCCTGGCGCACTCGTTGGCGCAGTACGGTCAGCGAACACGGCTCGATTTTGCCATGCAGGCGCACCAGATAATCGGCGGCTGGCAGGTTCAGACGGTGATGACGAAAGGATTCGCGAATGACTCGCTTGATGGTGTTGCGGGTTGTCGCCCGCACAGCAAAGCGCTTGGCGATAATCATGCCCAGTCTTGCAGTGGGCTCGGGCAAAGGGGGCGAGGGCTGCGCGTGGTTCAGAGTGAACAACGCCCCCCGGGACACACGTCTTCCTCTCAGAAGATTCGTGAATTCAGAGGGGCGGTGCAGTCGCGCCGCTTTGGGATAGGTGGCGCTTTGCATGAAACGGACAGGAACCGTCTTCTGCCTGATCAGGCGCGATCGGATCGGGGTCCGGATCGCACTCAGACGGCCAGACGTTTACGGCCTTTGGCGCGGCGAGCGTTGATCACGGCGCGGCCACCGCGGGTTTTCATGCGGACACGAAAGCCGTGTGTGCGTTTGCGACGAGTTACGGAAGGTTGGTAAGTACGTTTCATGGAAATTCCACCAAAAATAAAGAGCTAAAGTTAAATACGGCTACTGCCGGACGGTTTGTTCGCCGCCGCTTGTCAAGACAAAAGCATTGATACGGTGACTCTGCCCGCAGCCAAACCTCACAGGAGTGACGTTCGGGCTGATAACGGGTTACAGCAAAGGCTGACCGCAGGCTGTCTGTTGTGTTGTGTCGCAATGCCAGCCCTAATCGGCTGTGTCACTGACGACCCACCACATTGTTCTGCGCCGCTGCCTGGAGCAGGTGTTACCACTTGCAATCCGGGTGAGCGGGCTGGTTTGCTGCCCGACCCTGGCCGCCCATCAGGCAACCGAGCTGCTTTCCGTGTGCCTGGTTTCGGTCGCAGCCCGCAAACGGGACATGAGCGACATGATAAAAAGCGACACAACAACAGCGCGGCCCAAGCTCGCAACCCAATGAATAACAAGGGAAATGTCGAACCTGCTTGAAACCGGCTCCAGAGTCTTTTCCAGCGTTTTTTACGTATCGCAGTGCCTGAAATACTAAGATACTAAAAGGCAGTGCCTGAAAAATGAGAAGAGATAATATAAAAGAGACAGTAGTAGAGCACATTAAGCACCCTGACAAAACCTCTTCACAACCCTCTAAGCTCATATAAGGCACCGCATAAGGTGCCATAAAGCACTACAAATATCCTGAAACACGCATAAATCACGCGTCATCCATGCATCAGGCACGTATCGCAATTTTGTAAAGCCTTATATTTCATCAAATTTTTTGTGAATAGTCAATGGTTTAGGTGGGTTTTCCAATAATATTTGGCTTTCTGTTGTCAAGTGTCTGCTGGTGGGTATGTCCGATTTGCGAAGATTCGCGGCAAGATGATGAAAAATTGCTCCAGATAACGTCTTATTGCTAGATGTTCCGATGCTTTTTACGGCAAAGCGCGGTCGCTGTGGAAACTTTGAAACAGCCGGGCTGCCTGTGGATAACTTTGTCCGAATCAGGGTAAAATAGGATGTTTTCAGATTGACGTCGATATGCAAGAGTTTTGGCAATCCTGCGTGCATTCCCTGGCCCAGGAACTCCCCCCCGAACAGATGAAGGCATGGGTGCATCCCCTGTCTTTTCTCAGTTTTGATGAAGAACTGGGCGAAGTTCGCGTGTCCGCGCCAAACGCCATCAAACAGAACTGGGCACGCACCAACTATACGCAGCGCATCCAGGAACTGGCCAGCAACTGGTTCAATCGGCCCGGTATCCGGGTCATCTTCCAGGTAGCGCGGCGCGACCATCATGTGTCCCAGGTGCACGGACCGGCCGTGTCGCCACCGGCCGGTATGCCTGCTGGTCCAATGGCTGGCGCTCCGGCACCCCGTGAGTACACCAACGGCGCAGCCACTCAGCTCAATGGCCATGGCGCCAGCGCAGCGCTACATGCGGCAACCCGGGCGACAACGGCTGTGGAGCCGGCGGCAACGGGCAAAGAGCCCGTGGTTATTATCGAGACGGTTGGACAGGCGCCTGAAGACCACGTGTACAAACGTTCGCACATGAATGCGAATCTTACGTTCGAAAGTCTGGTCATTGGTAAATCCAATCAGTTGGCCAACGCCGCCTCTGCACAAATCGTTGAAAATCCTGGCGTCTCTTCGTATAACCCGTTCTTTTTGTATGGCAGTACGGGTTTGGGCAAGACGCACCTGATGCACGCCATCGGTAACGCGCTATTTAAGGCCGGCAAGGTCAGCCGCGTTCGGTATATTCACGCCGACCAGTATTATTCCGACATGGTCAAATCGTTCCAGACCAATACTTTTGATGATCTGAAACGGTATTATCATTCGCTGGATCTGTTGCTGATCGATGACATCCAGTTTTTTCGCAAGAAAGAGCGTACCCAGGAAGAGTTCTTTCTGCTCTACGAAACCATGGTGCAGCGCGGCCGGCAAATCGTGATTACTTCCGATACCTATCCACGCGAATTGCAGGACATCAACAGTCGGCTCACCTCGCGTTTTGATTCAGGCCTCACCGTACAGATCGAGCCGCCCGAGCTGGAAATGCGGGTCGCCATCCTGTTGCGCAAGGCCGAAGAAAAAACTTCTATCATCCTGAAGGAAGAAGCGGCGTTCTTCATAGCGAAGCATTTGCGCAGTAATGTCAGGGAACTGGAGGGGGCGCTGTCCCGGGTCTCGGCTTATGCTGGCTTTCATGGCGTGAAAATTATCACGGTCGAATTTTGCAAGGAAGCGCTCAAGGATTTGCTGTCGGTATCAATCGGTCAGATTACCATCGAGAACATCCAGAAGACGGTGGCCGATTTTTACAAGCTGAAGGTCCAGGAAATGTACTCGAAACGTCGGCCGGCTAATATTGCCATGGCCCGGCAGATCGCCATGTACCTGGCCAAGGAGTTAACGCAGAAAAGCCTGCCGGAAATTGGAGATTCGTTCGGCGGCAGAGATCACACAACGGTGCTGCATGCGGTTCGCAAGATTACGGAACAGCGTGCCAAGAACGCCGAGTTGAATCACCAGTTACACGTATTGGAACAAACCTTAAAAGGATAATCATGCAACTGTTACAAGCGAATCGCGATGCGCTGCTCAAACCGCTGCAAACGGTCGCCGGGATTGTAGAGCGCCGGCACACGATGCCGATCCTGGCAAATATTCTGTTGCGTAAAGAGGGGAATAAAATTGCGTTTGTGGCAACTGACCTAGAGGTCCAGATCACCACGCATGCCGACTTCGGCGTGGGTGACGATGTGGAGTCTACAACGGTTGCTGCACGCAAGCTGCTTGACTTTGTACGCGCACTGCCAGCGGCCAATGAAGTCAAACTCAAGCTGCAGGACGGCAAACTGGGCATTCAGTCCGGCAGAAGCCGCCTGGAGCTGCAAACCCTGAATGGGTCAGAGTACCCGACCGTGTCGGTGCCCGAGAGCTGGAACGTGTCTTTCACAATGCCGCAAAAGGCATTGCGCAAGCTGTTTGGCATGGTGCACTTTTCCATGGCGCAGCAGGACATCCGTTATTACCTGAATGGTACGCTCATGGTGTTCGAACCTGGTATGGTGCGCGCCGTGGCTACCGATGGTCACCGTTTGGCTCATGCAGCTGAAGATATCGAAGGCATCCAGTCTTCCAGCGAAGTCATCCTGCCGCGCAAAACCGTTCTTGAAGTGCAGCGCCTGCTGGACGACAGCGACGAGCCCGTCAATATTGATGTATCGGCCAACCAGATTCGTTTCACCTTTGGCGACATTGAATTGATTTCCAAGCTTGTCGAAGGCAAGTTCCCCGACTTCAAGCGGGTTATCCCCAGCGACTACACGCGTCATTTCAACGTCAATCGCGAAGCGCTGCAAAGCAGTTTGCACATTGCATCCATTCTGATGACAGACAAGCTCAAAGGCATCAAGCTGAACCTGGAAAACAATCTGCTGCAAATGAAATATATCAATGCAGATCAGGAAAATGCCCAGGACGAAAT
>JBOIGK010000516.1:0-2451 GCA_050742695.1 Advenella sp.
TGCCCATGGCGAGAACGACCCACAATGCCGCCAATCCGAAAACCGTGGCCAGCACACCATGCGGGAAAATGGCATAGAACTGTCCATTCAGATCATTCATTGGCGGTCCGCCGATAAGCGCCGCCAACCCCAGCAGCACGACCAACGCCAACAGGAACCCCAGGCTGGCCAGCAGCCCGCTTTTGTCAAAACCGCGGGCAATGGCGCCGGGCCACGCATACGTCTGATAGGTTGTCTGGCGTACCGCAGCCAGTTGCACCGGCAGATTCACATTGAACTCATGTGGTGGCGCGTACTGACAGGAGTAATAGCATTCGCTGCAGTTGTGGCACAGATTGGCCAGATAATGCAGATCGCCGCGGGTAAAATCCAGCCTCTGCTCAAGTGCAGGAAAGACCGCACAGAAGCCCTCGCAATAACGACAGGAGTTACAGATTCCCACCGCGTTGCGGGCGTCTTCGATAAGTTGTTCAAGCTGCTGCATGCTTTGCTGCCTCCGTGCCTGCAATACGACCAAATACGGTCCCGATAGCCATCCCAAATCCAGCCACGTAACCCTTGCTCAGAATATTTCCCGCCATGATTTCACCGGCGGCGAAAACGTTGTCCGCCAGCGTGTCATCGTCCATGATGACCTGCGCCTTTTTCGTTACCTTCACCCCCATATAGGTGAAGGTGATGCCGGTGGCCAGCGGGTATGCATAAAACGGCCCCGTATCGATTTTTTGCGCCCAGTTGGTTTTATCCGTTTGCAGACCATGCGTGCGGCAACCGTCCAGCACACTATGATCGAATTGACCGGGTTCAACGGCAGCATTAAAGGCGGCCACCGTTTCCACGGCGGTTTTCACCGGCAGCCCCAGGCGTTGCGCGAGCGCTTCAATGGAATCGGCACAAATGGATTTGAATACTGACGGCATGAACCGGCCAATGGCTTTCGAATCAATGATGCAATAGGCAATCTGATCGGGTTGCTGGGCAACCAGACGCCCCCAGATGGCGTAGCGTTTAGGCCAGAAATCTTCGCCTTCGTCATAAAAGCGTCGCCCTTCCTTGTTAAGCACGATACCCAGCGAGACGCAGTCTACACGGGTGACAATACCCCCGTCATACTTGGGCGCCCGCGCATCAATAGCCACAGCATGACCCTGGGTCGGGTCACCAATAATACAGGCCTGGTTGCGCATCAGCTCGCGCAGCATGACGCCCTGATTGAACCGGGTGCCGCGGATCAGGAA
This sequence comes from Advenella sp., assembly GCA_050742695.1. GTDB lineage: Bacteria > Pseudomonadota > Gammaproteobacteria > Burkholderiales > Burkholderiaceae_B > Advenella. The sequence goes on from JBOIGK010000516.1 coordinate 1,239, forward strand.
ATTGCGTGCTGCCGGCCCCCAGGCCTCTTCCAGCCATTCGAGATTAGACTCAAAACCGCCCGATGCAATGACCACGGATTTACCCTCAATGGTCAGTGCCTGGCCGTTTCTGACCAGCTCTACACTGTCACATTTACCGTTGGAAAAATTCAGCTTTTTGGCCTCAGTGTCGTACAGAATCTGCACGCCGGCCTTCTCGGCCGCCTTGTAATAGGCATTGACCAGCGCCTTGCCGCCGCCCAGGAAAAACGCATTTGTGCGCCCCAGGTGCAGCGTCCCACCCAGCGATGGCTGAAACCGCACGCCATTGGCCTTCATCCAGGGCGTACAACCCTCGGTCTCACGAATGACATAACGCGCCATTTCCTCATTGGTTTCTCCCCCTGTGACCCGGAATACATCCTGGAAATACTCGTCTTCCTGATAACGGTCTGTCAGTACATCGGTGGGCTCGTTGTGCATACAGCGAAAATTGCGGGTATGACTGCTGTTGCCCCCGCGCCAGACGCGCGGCGCACTCTCGACCAAAATTACCGATGCCTTTTGTTCTGCGGCTGACAACGCAGCGCATAGTGCCGCATTACCGCCTCCGATAACAAGAACATCACACGCCAACGTGTCATTCATGCCATGCTTCCTTACTAAATATACTGTTGTATTCTATTGTACACAAATATTTATGACTGTGCCTCAAAAAGCAAAAACAGCCGCAAACCGCCTCAATTGCGTTATGCTGTGCCAAAAACAAGCAATAGCAGCAAGGAATCGCATCATGGCAAAATCCAAACCCTCTCCATCCCCTAACCGTTCCGAGGCCGACTCGGAGCAAGCCAACGATCGCGGCGTCACATTGAGCGATCAGGCATACAACTATATTGTCCAGTCCCTGGAAAACGGCAGTCTGCCGCCCGGCACCCGTTTGCGCGAGACAGAACTGGCCGCTGATATCGGCTTGAGCCGCACCCCCATCCGGGAAGCCCTGAACCGGCTGATGTCCGAAGGACTGGTCACCAACGATCCAAAGCGAGGCCTGATCATTACCGAGCTGGACCAGAATATGGTTGGCGAACTGTACGAAATGCGCCGGGTCCTGGAAAGCACGGCGGCCGCGCTGGCGGCACGCCACGCCACAGACGTTGAAATCGCGGTCCTGCGGCAGATCATAGATCGGGACGAGACACTGGACGATCCGGCCTCCCTGTCATATAACAAC
>JBOIGK010000517.1:0-2648 GCA_050742695.1 Advenella sp.
ATACCGGATTTGGCCCGTTGCTTGTGATAAACGAGGACCGGGTACAACCTGGACGCGGTTTTGGCAAGCACGGTCATCGCGACATGGAAATTATCTCATATGTATTGGAAGGCCAGCTGGCCCACTCCGATAGTCTGGGCAACGGTTCGGCCATTGGCTACGGCGACGTGCAACGCATGAGCGCCGGAACCGGTATCATGCATAGCGAATATAACGATTCGGCCGAGCAACCAGTGCACTTTCTGCAAATATGGATTGAACCGGACAGAGCCGGCATCGCTCCCGGGTATGAAGAAAAAGCCTTCACACCGGCAGAGAAAAAAGGCCGCCTGCGCCTGATCGCTTCCCCCGACGGGGAGCAGGGTTCGGTGCTGATCCATCAGAATGCAAGAATATATGCCAGCATCCAGAATGGCGATCCCGCACTGAGCCACGAACTGGCTGAAGGACGTGCTGGGTATGTGCATGTGGCCAAAGGCAGCGTGACTGTCAATGGCCGGGAGCTACAGGCAGGCGATGCGTTGAAAATTACGGATGAAAAATCCATAATTCTGGAAAATGGCAGCAACGCCGAAGTATTGGTGTTTGATCTGCCTGCGCTATTCTAAGCGTCACTGCCGCTGGCCGTTCGGACAGCAGGCACCGCATTCAGTTGCGGCCTGCAGCCAGAACGGCGCCGAACGCATAGAGGTCTTGCCGCAGTTGCAGGTCAATCGCCATATAATGAAAAGCCACCGATCCGGCAGGAGGAGACAACGGGCCGGACCGATGGTAAAAACGTTGTAAAACGGATCGTTGAAAATTGATCGTTGCTAGTTGATTTTATGCTATTTCAGTCGGCACGATGCGCCAGGACAGGTTCGCCTTCAATGGCTACCGATGAGGAGCCATCCGGCCCAACCGGGATATCGCCCACCAGCGTGGTACGGTAAAGCTGGCGATCAAATGCAGTGTCAAATATATCTACCGGTGGTAGATGGGCTGTAGAACGATTATCCCAAAACGCAATTGATCCGGGTTCCCATTTGAAACGTACGGTGTATTCCGGTCGAATCACATGTTCAAACAGCAACTGCAACAACTGCTCGCTTTCGCGCGGCGCAAGACCCACAATATTTTTAAGAAATGACGGGCTGACATAGAGCGCCCGCTCGCCGCTCTCGGGATGCACCCGAACCAGCGGATGGTGGCTGACCAAAGGCCGTTTCCTGACATCCTGCTCAAACGCCGTCTTCGGCTGGGCGCCCTCCGGCGGCGCAAAGCGGTGCTCGCCAACCAGCGTATCTACGAATGCGCGCAGGGTTGGTGATAATCCGCGATAGGCAGCAACCAGATTGGTCCATTGGGTATCGCCTGAATAAGGGGGAATGGTCACGCCACGCAGGATGGAAGCAAAAGGCGGATTCACCGCAGCAGTGACATCAGTATGCCAGCCTGTCCACGGTCGCACCAGGCGCTGACCATCAAAGCGATTAGCCTTGCGATTGCGCCCGACCGAATAGACTTCAGGATGACCTTGCACATAGCCAAAGACAGGATGGCCAACGGTAAGCTGGCCAAATTGCCGGCTGAATGCCACATGCTGTTCATGGCTCAGGTACTGATTGCGAAAGAAAATAACTTTCCACTTGAGCAGTGCTGCGCGAATGCCAGCAATCTGCGTTGGCGTCAGGGTAAAGCGCAAGTCCAGACCATCTATTTGCGCCCCAATATGCGCGGTAAGCGGCGTAATGGACAGCTGCGTTGTCGGTAACGGGGCAGTGGCCACCGCCTGTGCATCTGTTGCTTCAAGTACATATGACATAGCAAATCCTTTTAGATGATTGCACGGCTGCAACCTCAGTTTATTGAACTTGCGGTAAATTCAAGGGGCCGCCAGGGCTGGTCGTGCGAGCGCGATGGGCGCGACATCGACCTTGGCATCGGTGGCCGGCGTCGGTGCGCCTTGCGATGCAATCACCGCATGCCGATCATTCGCCAGCGGCTTGGGCACCATGCCGTCCAGACGATTTTGGGCGACGACAATATCGTTGAATCGCGCATCAAGAAATGGGTCAACCGTTACTTTTTTCTGCAATGCACCCGTTTCGTAAAGACCGTCAGCGATCTGCTGATAAACCTGCCTGAGCCGGTTTTCTATCGGGTAGTAGGTGCCTAGCCCTGATTTGTCGTACAGATATTTACCCTGCTCATACGTCAGTCCTTGCTGCTTCACATAGCTTGCGCTGATCCATTGTGCAGCGTGACGTTGTTGCCAATTCAGGACCTGTACCGCGCGTCGTGTCAGATCGGCCAGCGCCCGCACTTTGTCCGGATCGTCCAAGACCGCTTGGCGCGTGACCAATACATTGAGGCCCCAGTTATGCCCTGTGCCGTCTTCAATAATCGGCGGGCTACCCAACCTGAACAATTGCTGGCCCAGGACAATGGCTGCGTCCACTGAACGCGAAGCGAACGTTGGCGCGACTTCCGATCCGGCCAGTGCCACGTTGCGGATATCCTTGCGAATATCCAGACCGGCCGAATGCAGGATACCGCTCAGGATCATATGTCGACCCGTTCCAGGCGGATAGGCAATCGTTTTACCGGCCAGATCAGATGCTTTCTGAATACCGCTGCCGGGTTGGGCCACCAGAAAAATATTGCCC
>JBOIGK010000518.1:0-1674 GCA_050742695.1 Advenella sp.
GAAAATACCTTTTGAATTATGGATTGGTGCCCGGTACGCCGGCCTGACACGCACGCGTGGGCGGGGCAGAAAAGGCGACCGGTTTGTCTCTTTTATCGCAGGCACCTCCTTGGTCGGGATTGCATTGGGCGTTGCCGCGCTGATTATCGTGCTGTCGGTCATGAATGGTTTCCAGGTTGATGTGCGCGATCGCATGTTGTCGGTGCTGCCGCATATCCAGCTGGTTGTTCCCAATGAAGATCCGGTTGCGGTCACGGATAACTGGCAGAAGCTGGCCGAGCAGGCCAAGCAGAATCCGCAAGTAGAGGGCGCCTCGGCCTTTGTCGCAGCCGGTGGCATGCTGGCGCGGGGCGATGTACTCAAAGGCGTGGAGATTCGCGGCATCGATCCGAAAAACGAAGGCAACGTTTCGGAATTGCCGCAGCAAATGATCAATGGCTCGCTCGACAGCCTTGAGCCTGGCAGTTTCAAATTGGTGATCGGCAGCAACCTGGCCCAGTATATGGGCGTGACGGTGGGCGATACGCTATTGCTCATGACACCCCAGGGCTCGATTAATCCGTCGGGCTTTTCGCCCCGCATGCGTCAGTTCACCGTATCCGGTATTTTCTCGTCCGGTCATTACGAATATGATTCCAATATGGCCTTTATTGCCGTCAAGGATGCGGCCGTGTTGTTTCGTGATGTCGGATCTGCGGGGGTTCGACTGAAAATCCAAGACATGATCAATGCCCCCGAAGTGGCCACGCAATTGACCAACTCACTGCCGCCAGGCGTCGTGGCGCGTGACTGGACCATGGATAACCGAACCTGGTTTGCTGCGGTCAAAACCGAAAAACGCATGATGTTCCTGATCCTGGTTCTGATTGTTGCGGTCGCTGCATTCAATCTGTTATCGTCGCTGGTGATGGCGGTCAAGGACAAGCAGTCGGACATTGCGATTTTGCGCACGCTGGGCGTCAGCCCTTTTCAGATAGGCAAGATCTTTCTGGTGCAAGGCTCGCTGATCGGTTTTATCGGAACCTTCCTGGGCGTGTTGTGCGGCTGTCTGGTTGCCTACAATATCGATGTCGTAATTCCTTTTATTGAGCGGCTGTTCGGCATCCATTTCCTGGATCCCAGCATTTACTTTGTCAGCACGCTGCCATCGCACCCCGAAGTGGACGACATCGGCCTGATCGGCATCACCTCGCTGGTGCTGTCGTTGCTGGCTACTATTTACCCAAGCTGGCGGGCTTCCCGCCTGCAACCTGCAGAGGTGCTGCGTCATGATTAAGCCGGAAAATGTCCCCATGCAGCAGGGTTCCTATGCCCTGGAATCGCGCGATGTAGTCAAATACTATGAAGATGCCAATGCGCGCCTGGATATTCTGAAGGGTGTATCGCTGCAGGTTTCTGCGGGCGAAATGGTCGCCATTATCGGTGCATCAGGCTCGGGGAAAAGCACCTTGCTGCATATGCTGGGGTTGTTGGACAAGCCCACCTCAGGCCAGATTCTGATCAATGGACAGCAGACCCATGCGCTGCCTGAAAAGGCCATCAGCCGTATTCGCAATGAGAGCCTGGGCTTTGTCTATCAGTTTCATCATCTGCTCAATGAGTTCAATGCGCTGGATAATGTGGCCATGCCATTGATCGTGCGACGAATGGATCGCAAACAGGCTCGGTCCCAGG
>JBOIGK010000519.1:0-7584 GCA_050742695.1 Advenella sp.
GCCGCATTCAATATCGGTGCCATGATCCGCTGGCTTGACTTTAATGACACCTGGCTTGCCGCAGAATGGGGCCACCCCTCGGACAATCTGGGCGGCATTCTGGCTACGGCCGACTGGCTCTCGCGCAATGCCGTGGCCGCCGGCAAGGCGCCGCTGACCATGCGTGAAGTGCTTACAGGCATGATCAAGGCTCACGAAATCCAGGGGTGCATAGCACTTGAAAACTCGTTCAACAAAGTGGGCCTGGACCATGTCGTTCTGGTCAAAGTGGCCTCCACTGCCGTGGTCGCCCAAATGCTGGGCTTAACGCGCGACGAAATCATCAACGCCGTATCGCTGGCCTGGGTGGATGGCCAAAGCCTTCGCACCTATCGTCATGCCCCCAATGCAGGCAGCCGCAAATCCTGGGCTGCCGGCGATGCCACCAGCCGTGCCGTACGCCTGGCATTGATTGCCAAAACAGGCGAAATGGGTTATCCATCGGTTCTGACGGCAAAAACCTGGGGTTTTTATGATGTGCTATTCAAAGGGCAGCCCTTCAAGTTCCAGCGTCCCTACGGCAGCTACGTCATGGAAAACGTGCTGTTCAAGATCTCGTTCCCGGCCGAGTTTCATGCGCAGACAGCGGTTGAATGCGCCATGCAGATTCATGATCAGCTCAAGACTGCCGGCAAAACTACCGACGATATCAAGAAAATTACCATTCGTACTCACGAAGCGTGTATCCGTATCATCGACAAAAAGGGCCCGCTGAACAATCCGGCCGACCGCGATCACTGCATTCAGTATATGGTTGCCGTGCCCGTGCTGTTCGGTCGCCTCACTGCCGGCGACTACGAGGATGGAATCGCTGCAGATCCGCGCATCGACGCATTGCGTGAGAAAATCGAATGTGTAGAGGACCCTGCCTTCACTCACGATTATCATGATCCCGAACAACGTTCTATCGCCAATGCGCTCACAGTTGAGTTCAACGACGGTAGCAAGCTGGCTGAAGTCGTCTGTGAATACCCAATAGGCCACAAGCGCCGCCGTAATGAAGGTATCCCGCTGCTCGAAGCGAAATTTCGTATCAACCTGGCCCGGGTGTTTCCCGGCAAGCAACAAGAGAAAATCCTGGCTGTCTCGCTTGATCAGCAAACGCTCGAAGCCATGCCGGTCCACGAATATGTGGACATGTATGTCATTTAAACCGGTACGCGCACCGGGACGATAGACCGCAGCAACGCGCAGGCACTTACAGCCGTCCCTCCCTGCAGCGCCCGGCAGGCAAAGGCCTTGTTCACGGCATCTTTCGGGATGCCGTTTTTACGGCTCGTCCCGCAGCCCGGTGCGCCCCGGCGGACGAGCTTCATTCGGCAAACACGTTGCACCAGCAGGAAATATCGCCACTGGGGGGCCTGCATACCCTGCTTGCCAGCAAATTCGCTTACTATTAACGGATTCGTCATTCACTTTTGTCATACCATCTGCCTGCCATGTTTCATCCTTATATCGCGACGGCGCTGCCGTTTATCCTTAGCCTGCTGGTCGCCTGTTTTGTTATTGCCGTTGCCTCTATTTTGTATCTGGCATTTGTCTCGCTCAAAGAGACCAATGCCCTGCTTAAACACCCCTATCTGACGCAGCAACCGTTTAACCGCTACCCGCTGGGTATCCGAGGGGCGATTTTACTGGATTATTTTTTGCGTCTGTTTCTACCCAACAGCACCGTATGGCTTGCCGGCCATGCCAATATCCTGCTGGCGCATGTCAATCCGAAAACTGTTCCGTTGCGCATTCGCTGGCCGTTGCTCGGCCTGTGGGGCGCATGCCTGTTGGGTCTTGTTCTGATGATTATATTCTGGGGCCTGATGCTTACGGCCAAACAGTAATACCCTGCTACGCAGTCGCAGCGCCCCTGCGTTCACGACCGCCCATAAAAAAGGATTGCCGATGACCTTGCAGATCACTCACAGACCCGAAGCGGGGCGTATCGAAGCCACCGTTGAAAACAGCCTTTGCTACATTGACTATCGGCTGCAGGCCCCGGTCATGCATATACTGCACACCATTGTGCCCGAAGCTGTCGGCGGGCGAGGCATTGCTGGCCAACTGACCGAGTTCGCCCTGGATCTGGCGCGCGACAATGGCTGGAAAATCAATCCTGTCTGTAGCTACACGGCGGCCTATTTCCAACGCCATCCGGAACTGCAGCCGCTTCGAGCGTAAGCCAAAGCGCGGCAGATGATTGCGGTGATCCGTTCAGGTGCGCAAGCCATTCAAGGGCGCGACACCTTCAGACTGCAGGCCAGCATATCGATCATGAAATCTGCATATTGACTCACGGTGATCGACTGATTGCGATGCTTGCGCCGCTTCAAATACCAGTCCTGCATCATCGCCTTTATCATGGACGCAAGAAGCCTGGCATTATCGCTTCTGAAAACGCCCTGACGCACTCCGCTGTCGATAATGTCAAAGAAGATGTCTTCGATTTCCTGTTCGACTGCAATCGCCGTTTTCATTTCAGCCTTGGGCAGGCTTTTGACTTCCATAAATGAAAAATAAAACCAGGGCAGCATAATTTCGCTTAAAAAGAGATGGGCCGAGACGGCGGCACGCAATCGCTCAAACGGGTCGCTTATATCACGAATACTCTTGCGCAGGGTACTGCGAGTCAACATAAACCCGTGACCCTGAATCAAAATCAGCAAATCATTTTTATTGCGGATATAGGCATACAAGCCACCGATACTGAAACCGGAATCTGCACACAGGTCCCGCAGGGTCATCGCGTGAAATCCCTTCGTGGACGCCAGACGCAGGGTCGAATCAATAATCCTGATCAGATTCTTGACGGCCACATGTTCTTTCTTTATCCGGATCATGTCGGTGTGTTGTACATAGAGCTGACGGCATATTTCCGCCTTGGTCAGGCTCAGCTCATGTTTAAAGTTTTCAAAATCAGTTTTCATTACAGGATTACCAAGGGCGGGGTAGGAACAAATTTGGGTAGCGACACAATACCCGATTCAACAGCTATTGCGGCATTGCTCCAGGCGGTGGCCCGTCGTCGCCGGTCTCGCGTGCCAGGTCCCTGAGTATATTCTTTCGGATTTTTCCCGTTGCCGTTTTCGGCAACTGCCCCAATACAATTTTTTTTGGTACCTTGAACGACGCCAAGTGCTGCGAGCAATACCGGATAAACTCTGCCGGATCGCGTTCAGTGTCGTCATTTTTCAGTGTAATGAAAGCGCAGGGCACCTCTCCCCACTTTTCGTGTGCAAGCGCGACAACCGCTACTTCGAACACGTCGGGATGGCGGTAAAGAACATCCTCGATTTCTTTGCTGGATATATTCTCCCCTCCCGAAATAATAATATCCTTGGCCCGATCCTTGATTTCGACATAATTGTCGGGGTGCATGACTGCCAGATCGCCTGTGCGAAACCAGCCATCTGCAAATGCTTCCCGTGTCCCGGCGGGATTCTTTAGATAGCCTTTCATAACCGTATTGCCCCGAAGCGCGAGCTCTCCGAGCGTTGTTCCATCTGCCGGCACCGGCTCTCCCGAGGTACGATCCAGTACAACAAGCGCATCAATGGCATATAGCCCTGTGCCCTGGCGCGACATTTTTTCTGCCAGTGCGTCCGCGTCCAGCGTCTCCCAGTCGTTTTGCCAGACACACACAGCAGATGGTCCATAGGACTCGGTCAGCCCATATAAATGGCAAATATCAAACCCGACGTCCTGCCCCTTGCGAACCACCGTCGCCGAAGGCGCTGCCCCACCCAACGCAAACCGCGTCGGTAGCGGGATGGTCCATCCTCGATTGCTGAAGTCATTCAATATCATGTTCAGCACCACCGGTGCGCCGCACATATGGGTTACTTTATGGTCAACAATTTTTTGATGAATTTGCTCAGGATCAATCTTGCGCAAGCAGACATGCGTGCCGCCCACGGCGGTCACTGCCCAGGTATAGCACCAGCCGTTACAGTGGAACATGGGCAAGGTCCACAAATATACGCTATCGGCCGTCATGTTCAATGCCATGGCATTGCTCATGGCAGACAGCCAGGCGCCCCGATGGTGATAGACCACACCCTTGGGATTGCCCGTTGTGCCAGAGGTATAGTTCAGTGAAATCGGGTCCCATTCATCCTGAACCTTATGCCAGACAAAGCTGTCGTCGCCGGCACTGACCAAATCTTCATAACGCTGATGCCCCTGTATGACGGCAGGCCCGCCGTCACGGGCAATTGCGATCAGGGCCGGCGGCTTGTCAAGCTCATCGATAATTTGCCCGACAAACAATTCGAACTCTGTATCGTAGATCAACACACTGGATTCGCAATGCGCCAGGATATAGCGCAAGGAGGCAGCATCCTGCCGGGTATTCAGTGTATTGAGTACGGCGCCCAGCATCGGCACAGAATAATGCGTCTCCAGCAACTCCAGGGTATTGAAGCAAAGCACGGATACCGTGTCGTTTCTGCCGACGCCCATGTTTGACAAGGACGACGCCATACGCACAACCCGATTGTATAATTGCAAATAGCTGTATGACTGCTGATCGATCACTGCCGTCTTGCCAGGAAAGACAGTTGCCGAACGCAGCAGAAAATCGACAGGAGAAAGACTCGAATAATTGGCAGGATTTTTGTCCAAATCACTGTGATAGACGTCGGTCATGGTCGCTGCTTCCTCAGTTTGCATTCAGGAATTTCGGATTGCTGATCCTCAGCTTGCTGCGGGTAAGACAGAGCAGCAAATCGGTCAGGGCCTCACAAGAGTGCCCGTCTGTCGGAATTTTCCGATGTCGGATCAGCTGCGCCAGCACCGCCTCGGCACTGACCGACGGATACTCGCCGTCTGCACTCAACCCCGCCAGAAAAGAGTCGAGCGCCTTGCTGATGTCTTCTTCAGCCACCGGCGATCTGATCTCCCTGGCCGCAATGCCAATGGCATTTGCAATCATGAGCGCAGCATAACGATGTTGTTCATCAAGCACCGGCACCAGTTCATCCAACAGTAATTGACGTGCTGTCACCAGCAGATTATGTGCATCAGGTTGGTTTGACATAAGCGTTTTCCGTATTCAGGCACTGCGATAGAATATCAAACTCCATTTGCGGAACCATGCGCCCGGTCAGTGCCAGCTCCAGCGATATTTCCTTTCCGGACACATGGCGCTGCCCCTGCTGCAGAGCGATAACAGACCAGCGCACCATGGCCATGACTTCCCAATAGCCAACTTTTTTTGCATCAACCTGCTCACCCGTGACAGTGGTATACCCGGCAAAGAGATCAGGTTTGTCACCCACGCCGCCCACTTGCCTGGCAACATTGCCGAAACGCCAGCTTTTTGCACACAGCCAGCCAAGATCTTCATAGGGATCGCTCCAGGCGGCAAACTCCCAGTCAAGCACCGCAGTCAGTTCACCTTGCGAGACCATATAGTTGCCGGTTCTGAAATCGCAATGACACAATGCCAGAGGCGAGGCCGCCGGCGCATGATCTTGCAGCCAGTTCAGCGCCCATTCGAGCACCGGATGTGGCTGTGCGATGCGATCGAGCGCCTGTCGGTACTCGGCAATTCGAGTTTGAGCAGCAGGCGCAGATGGGATCGGCAAAAAATCCAGTTGTGCATTGTCGGGACTGACACGATGCAAGCGGCCAAGTTCCTGACCCAGCCGGTAGGTCAGGGCTGTAGCCTGTTCCTGGGTCAATGTCTTTATCAATTGCCGACCATTGGCCGTTCCTGACGCGCAACTCATTACATAAAAAGCATGCCCGATCAATGACGTATCGGTGCAAAGCCATAATGGTTCCGGCGCCGTCACGCCTGCCTCGCAGGCGCAACGCAGAACGGCAAACTCCTGCTCCCGGCTGAGCGACGCATCAATCTGGGATGGCGCGTCGCTGCGAACAACAAACCGATGCGATCCCGGATGCGTGCCTGAAGTCATTTCAAGTGAAATGCTGTAATTATTCTGGATCGCGCCTCCGGAGAGTTTTCTGAAATCCGTCACAGCCAATGTGCACGCACCCGTCCATTCCTTTATCGCATCTGCAATTTTCCGGGAAAGCGATTGCATATCCATGCTAACCCCAGCGCCAGAAATCGTTACCTTCAAGCAGCAGGTTTCTGGACAGTACCATTTTATGCACTTCAGAGGCGCCGTCGACCAGGCGCGCCTGTCGCGCATAGCGGTAGATCCATTCCAGAGGCGTGTCTTTGGAGTAACCACGGGCCCCGCACAACTGTATGGCTGTATCAACCGCTTTATGCAAGGTATCGGCCACTGCCACTTTTGCCATGGACACCTCTTTGCGGGCAAAGTCCCCCTGGTCCAGCTTCCAGGCAGCATGCATGGTCAGCAGGCGACTGATCTGTATTTCCATGGCGGCTTCACCGAGCAGCCATTGCACGCCTTCTCGTTCTGCCAGCTTTGCGCCGAAGGACTCACGATGGGAAACATAGTCCGTGGCAATTTCCATTGAACGCTTGGCCAGCCCCAGCCACCGCATGCAATGCGTAAGTCTGGCTGGCCCGAGGCGGATTTGCGTCAGCTTCAGACCATCGCCAACGTTCATCAAACGATTCTCGTCGGCAATCCGCAGGCCATCAAATATCAGCTCACAATGTCCGCCATGCTCCTCCGGCCCCATAATGGGGATCCGGCGAGTGATTTCCCAGCCCGGGTCATCCCGGTGAAACAAAAAAGCAGTCAGGCCCTTGCGACTGTCATCCGAGGTTCTTGCCATAAGGATGAAATGGGAGGCCACACCGGCGCCGGTAATAAAATGCTTGCGCCCCCGAATCACCCATTCGTTCCCCTCTCGGGTCGCAGTGGTTTGCATCATGGACGGATCGGACCCGCTACCGGGCGCCGGCTCTGTCATCACAAATGATGATCTGACCGCGCCATCGACGATAGGCTGCAGCCACCGTGTTTTCTGCGCTTCGGTTGCGACTTTTTCAAGCACCATCATATTGCCGTCATCAGGTGCTGCCGAATTGAACACGACCGGCCCGAACAGAGACCGATTCATCTCTTCATAGCACGGCGCCATTTGCGCCATGCTCAGGCCCTGCCCGCCTCTGGCAAGTGGCATTTGCAATGACCATAGGCCCTGGGCGCGCGCCTGTTGCTGGACTGACTTTAGCAGCGCAGGGGCGATATTTTCATGTTCATCATAAGAGTCCGCCTGTTTTTCAAGCGGAATCAATGTTTCGTCAACGAAACGCCTGATTTTCACGCGCAGCTGTTCTGTTTGTTCCGATAGAGTGAAATCCAATTTTTTATCCCTATAAAGATGATTGCAAATGGCCGCCATCGACAACGATACAGCTGCCAGTCATATAGTTTGATGCGTCAGACGCCAGCAGCAGCAAGGCTCCTGTCAAGTCATCCGGCTGTCCCAGACGTCGCTGTGGAATTCTGCCGATCAGTGCCTTGCCAGCCTGCGATTCGAAAAAATCCCGGTTCAAGTCGGTCAGGATGTAGCCCGGCGCCAGTGCATTGACACGGATGCCATAGCGAGCCCACTCCAGCGCAAGGGCTTTGGTCATTTGTTCCAGTGCCGCTTTTGACG
>JBOIGK010000520.1:0-5668 GCA_050742695.1 Advenella sp.
TTCTACGTCTGGCCATGACCTCTCGGGCCGGGAGATATTGGACTGTTTGCCAGGAAGCACTCTGTGCCCTTTGGGGAACCGCTCCTGATGATGAGGTCGCACTAGCCAGAGTTACCAATAAGTTGGACGCATACGTAATTGAACTGCGCGCCACTTATCCCAAGCCACCAAAATCAAAGTCCATATCCCACTCTATCGTAGATGATATCCTAGGGTTCATCAGTCGCGATAAAGTAATCGCTTCTCATCCTGCTTATGGACAAGGTGGCTGGCTCGACAAGATACTGGACTCAGCAGCAGAGCATCTGCTAGCGTCGTCGCACAAAGTTACCGAGTGGCCTTCAGCCCTTGACACCTATGAAGGCGTTCACGCTATCCCACTAATGACGATTCATAAAAGCAAAGGTCTTGAATACCATAGCGTCGTGTTCGTCGGGTTGGATGATGGAGCATGGTGGAGCTTCTCCAACGATCAGATAGAGGCTACTGCTGGTTTTTTTGTGGCGTTCACTCGTGCAAAACAACGCGTTATTTTCACATACTGCGCGCAGCGCGGTACAAGAACAAAGATTGCTACTCTTTATCAACTTTTAACTGATGCGGGAGTCAAAATCATCAAGATTGTTTGATCGTTTCAGCAACTACTTGATAAGACTAATGTAGAGCTATCCGCACGTTGCCGACATAATAAGATGTCATTATTTATTTTGAACACTTCGAGCGATAAAAAAATGGACGAAGCCCTGCAAGCTACAGCAAATGGCAAATGTGATATCGGGCTGTAACTCTCTGGCACCAAGAGTCACAAATCCTATTTCTACTTTATGTGACAAATGATGTATTTTGTGTAATAATTTTACAAAAAAGCAGAAAGAAACTCCAATTTTGTTCTCTGAATATACTGGTAGTTGCCAGCGTATTGTCGAAATTATCGCGGGTGCGCTCGGCGCCTCTTGCTATTCTGAGGGTATCAAGTGTAGTGATTCGTTCTACATAATTGACAACAAAATGGAATAATTGCAGACGATGCTCGACCAAATGTTCACGGCGGAGAACTTCCGTCGCATCTACGATGCCGAGAACCGCAAGGGTGCCGACTTGGCGACCCGCTATTTCCCTACGCTTGAACCTTTCACGCTCGATATACGCAACAAGGTGCAGGAGATTCGTGATTTACGGAAAGTCGAAGCGTCACTGAAGGCTGGCGATTTCGAGGCGCGGTTGCTTGCGTTAAAGGTCGAACTCAGTGCCTTGAAGGCAGATAAATCATCAGCCGTCGATGCGTTAATGGATGACCTCAGCCAAAAGGTCCTTAAGCCGAGCTTCAAGATCTGCCTTTCCAGAAAGACTGGACCGAAGGGAAAAGCTGTTTTCTGCATTGATCGGGAGCCTGAGACCTTCTTCGTCATTAAGCAGGTACAGCGTAACATTCACCGCATCTATGGCGTTAAACAGGCGAACCGTCACGATCTGGTCTGCCAGCTTCGCGATATGCTCGGTAGCAAATTCCCGTTCGAACTGGTTCGCACCGATATCTCGTCATTTTATGAGAGTATTGACCGTAAGCGTTTGCTGGAAAAGCTGAATCGCGACCAGCTATTGAGCCCTGCGTCAAAAAAATACATCAAGCAGGTACTGGACTCATATGGCTTAATTTCTGGCTCATCGACTGGCATACCCAGGGGAGTGGGCATAAGCGCATATCTGGCCGAACTGTATTTGAGGCCGGTGGATAAGGCGATTCGGGAAATTCCTGGTCTAGTCCTATATTGCCGGTATGTCGATGACATTGTGGCCATGTTTGCGCGACCGCCCGCCGGAGAAAGCCTCGGCTCGTTCAAGGAACTAATCAACGTGATCTTCGTTGACAACGGACTTGCGCTCAATAAGGCCAAAACCTCTGAATTCAAGCTGGCCGACACCAATTCGCAGAAGTTTGAGTATCTGGGTTATCGCTTCCACGTCAAACCCGGGCAGTGTGAAACAAGCCCTAGTGCGGCAAAGGTGGTGAAATATCGGGCGCGGATGAATGCTGCATTCGCAGACTATTGGCGTGAAAAGCCAGTAGACCCAAAAGGTTCATTTAGGAAGCTGGTTGGGCGCGTTAAATTTCTAACGGGCAACACACGCCTTTCCAATAGTAAGTCACGCGCTGCCACCGGTATATACTTTAATAACTCGATCGTGACCAATCTTTCAAGCTTCAAACGACTCGACAGACGACTCAAGAACTGCATAGCCGAACTCAAGCGACCTAGTTTGCAAAAGCAGTTAAAAAATCTAAAATTCACCACAGGCTTTGAGCAGCGTCGGTTCCACAATTTCAGTACGAGAGAGCTACAGATGATAGTAAGGGTCTGGAAACATGACTAAGCGACGTGTCTCGCTCACTCACAGGAAACAAAGGTCCGTACTTACCGACATGCTACCGTTCGAAGTACCGCCGACGTTCTCCAATCGGGGTTATTATCGCTTCTTGGTTAATAACAGCATTGAGATTGAAAATGGCCAATTGCGCTGGGTTTGCGAAACGACGGCCCTCGATCAGACAATGCAACTGTTGTTCGGAATCAATACCAAGACCGAAATCGCAACAAAGGTTGTGACTGAGTGGGGCAAGCAGAAAACGTTCCGCTCCGTACCCATCGGCAAATGCCAGATGGCGACCATCCCTTTTAATTTCCGTGTCGCTCATAATCTTGATGGGCGTACGCTCAGCGTCATTCATCCTCGCAATCAGGTCGCGGTGGCAAGTTTCTACGCAACGCACAGCGCCTTGATCATATACCACACGTCTGTTAGCGAATTCTCAATCCGCCATCCTGTATCGGTGTCGCGCTACGCTTATTTCAAAGACAAGCTCCATGAGGAACGCTTAGATGTTGTTGCCGGAATTGAGGAAAATGACCGAGAGTACGAGCAGTTGGGCTCCTATTTTGTGTACCGGAAATACCGAAATATTCACCGTTTCTTTGAGTCGTATAAATACCACCGCAGCGAGAAAAAATATAATGCGATGATGCAGATAGATGTGAGCAAGTGCTTCGACAGCATCTACACTCACTCGCTGCCATGGGCGGTATTGGGCAAGGATCAAACGAAATTCAGCCTGGAGGAGTCGAAGGGCACCTTCGGTGGCCGTTTCGATGCTCTCATGCAAAACCTCAATCATAAAGAGACGAACGGCATCGTCATTGGCCCAGAGTTCTCCCGGATTTTCGCTGAGATCATTCTGCAGTCAGTTGATGCTGAGTTGATCAAACAATTATCTGAAGGAGCTAACCTTACCCACAAGGTCGATTATGAAATTTTCCGGTACGTAGATGATTTCTTTGTTTTTTACAACGAGGATTCAACGCAATTGAAGATATTCGAGACGCTCCAGCAGGTACTTAAATCTAAAAAGCTAAGCATCAACACGGCGAAAATCAAGCATTATCAAAAGCCGATCATCACAGAGATTACGATAGCTAAAGAGCGTATCTCTATCCTTCTGAATGACGAGATCGATCCCGTGTGTGAGGAGGAGCCGCTGACCTCCCCCCCCACCCCACCAAAGAAAAATCTGGTCTGCACCGTAAATGCGAACCGTCTTATCATTCGGTACAAGGCTGTCCTCAAGGAAGCCAGCGTCACCTATGGTGATCTACTAAACTACACCTTCGGCATAACCGAAAATAAAATCGAGAAGCTTTTCAAAGCCTATGTAGCGAGCGACAAGTCAAATCGCGATCGTAAGCGCCTCTCGAATGCCTTGCTCGCAATCATGGAGTTCGCATTTTTCGTATATTCGGCAAGCCCGAAGGTCAATCACACGATCCGTCTCTGCCGAATGATCACCATCTCTGTAGCTTTCCAGCACGCGCAGGGCTTGCCATACGAGCATAAACATTTGTTGTTTAAGTACGTCCACGACAACGTGTTGCAGCAGTTGGAAAAAAACACGATGAGCACCCATCGTGAGGTCGAGAGCCTCTACCTACTTATTTCCTTGTCGCAGATCGGCCGGGAATATTGGCTACCGGTTTCCGTCCTTCTCGGGCATTTCCTAATCAAGGAGGAGGAAAGCACAGGGAACTATGTTCGCCCATCGGGCTTCATGAACCATTTTTCGATCACAGTCCTGCTCTCCTATATCAAAGACAAGGTGCGTTATGCGAAGCTGAAGTCCTTCGTAGAGATGCACATCATCGCTAAGCTCGAATATATGAAGGCCCATTGTCCGAATGACGCCGAAACATTGATAATGCTGCTCGATCTCGTAGTCTGTCCGTACATCAGCACTGCCACAAAAAACACCATCGGACAGGTTTTTGGTTTAGATGCAGTAGGGCTTGCGTCAGTTCAATCCGCCAACGATCACTGGTTTACCACCTGGGGCCATAAATTTGATCTAGGGAAGGAGCTGGAGGCGAAGCGCAGTCGTGAGGTATACTAGCCTTGGTGCTCCGCTTTACCCTTAATGGCTGTTGGCAGCCCACACACAAGCGCCAACTCTTCCCCTATATCAATTGGGGGAAGAGTATGAGACGGCAGGAGCGGGCCGTCTCCCCCACCTTTCGTGACCGTGTTTGTGTTGTCTCCGGTCTTCATCGGCATCTCTGAACCACGGCAGGCCTGTCTCAAGCTGGCTTTACAGGTATTTTGCTCCGCGATAGTCAGGCGCTTTCTACCAACGATGCAAGTCCATAGAGGAGCGACTGTTCATTTCGTCTGAAATGGTATTTTCGTGGCATTACTGTCTGCGCATCATCCAATTCATTGTTTTTTATTGAATCTTATTGTTGTTAATGATCGAGTGGGAATCATCAATCGCAACCGAGCTCTTATATATTATCGGCAAGGGTGCAGGTACCACGGGAAGCAAACTAGATGCGGCCAATTTTGGTACAGTACAGGTACACTCATCAGTTCTCGACAATCTCGCCAGATTACGCTAACCTACTGATTAGTAATTACTTTCACCTACGTTAACCTACGCTGAGCTTTGCTAAATTTTCCTAGACAAACACCGTAATCGCCAACTCAAAATCCCCCGCCGCAAGGCGTGCCGGTTTGATTCCGGCCCCGGGCACCAGCTAAGTAATTTCCTCTTTTCTCATGTGAATCCCAATGAATACACAAGTGATCGTGGTGGCAATAGTCTCGTCCTTACTTTCTGGCATTGTAGGGGTATTAGTATCGTCATTGTTTTACGCTAGGTCCGAAAAAAAAAACGAATTAAAGTAGAGACCGCAAGGAAAATGTTTGGCAATCGGCACAATATTTCAGGAAGTGCTTTTCAAGAAGCGATGAACGAAGTGCTGATTGTCTTCTCCGACAGCGACAATGTCATTAAGGAAGTGCTGGGTCTCTTGGCTGTGGCCGAAACTCCTCGCGCAGCGCGTTCGAGCTCTGCAGCGGACGAGGCATTGATCAAACTGATGAAATCCATTTGCAAAGACATTGGTATCAAATATAAAAATCTCCCGGATTCTTATTATCTAAAATTTTTTCAAGTCCCATAGTAATAACACGGGCTCAACCCCATAAACTGGGGACGGGCATTCACCAAACTCGATTTATCACTCCATTCCAACCGCATTGAGCTAAGACTCGCAAGCGGTAATTGTCAAAATTTCTGAACCCATACGCCCTGCGTGAGAGCATTTCCATTTTAGTATGGAAG
>JBOIGK010000521.1:0-2964 GCA_050742695.1 Advenella sp.
TTGGCAGACTGGCCGTTGCCGAAGCGTTCCGGAAGGGATATGAGACCAAAGCGTTGGTGCGCGACCCGGCACAGGCAAAATTGTTTCCCGATGGCGTGAAAATTATGGTTGGCGACCTGACGCGTGCCGACACACTGCACGATGCAGTCGCAGGCGTCACAGCTATTGTTTTTACCCATGGGATAGGCGGGAATGATCCAAAAGGGGCAGAACAGGTCAATTATGGCGCGGTTCGTAACGTTCTGAGCGTACTGAAAAGCCCTGCGCGGATTGCCCTCATGACCACTGTTGGTGTAACCAAACCTACCGTAGGACACGATTGGAAGCGGCGCGGGGAAAGAATTGTGCGCGCCAGTGGCCTGCCTTACACTATCGTGCGCCCGGGCTGGTTTGACTACAATGCGGCTGACCAGCAGCACCTTGAGCTGCGCCAGGGTGACACGCACTGGGCAGGATCACCGTCCGACGGGGTGATTGCCCGTGCCCAGATCGCTCAGGTCCTGGTCGCTTCGTTGACTTCACCCGCAGCAAACCGTAAGACTTTTGAGCTGGTGGCTCAAAAGGGTAGTGCTCAGTCTGATCTGGAACCGCTTTTCTCGTCGCTGCCTGCTGACCCGGCCGATGGCTATGACGCTATCCATGACCGGGACAATTTGCCCCTGGCCAAAGAGCCGTCTACGGTCGTTCGCGATATTGATAATGTCCGTGGGCGATTTAAAAGCTAAAACCCGATTGAGCGACGTCAGTAGGAGCGATCTGCTGAATGCGGGCAGTCACGTGGGGCGGCAGGTGCTGACATCAGGGCATCGTGTAATAGGCACGGAGGTCGCCTATTAGACCCACAGGTGGTTGTGCAATAGACGAAGGCGCTTGCACCGGTGGGTGGTCTGGCACCCACAATTTTTCCAGTTTTTTTACAAAACGCATTCTTGCTCATCAACCGGGGCATTTGGCAGGCCAGTTGCACGCTGATGCAATTTGACTTCGAAACATCGGGCTCGCTCAACAGGATTGGTTCCCGAGCGTGCCGATACATAATGTGAATAACATCATAATGACAACTTCAATATCAGCTTCAGGATCGGATAGGACATATGGCCGATTCGGTGAAAGCTTGCGCAGAATCGTCCAGATTCATCCTGGGGAAGGACGCGCACTGGCCTGGTCATGGCTCTATATATTTTCGCTTTTTCTTGCGTACTACGTTTTGCGGCCCATACGCGAAGAATTGGGTGTCGCCGGGGGAGTGGAGAACCTTCCCTGGCTTTTTACGGGAACGTTAGTCGCCATGACCGTGATCAACCCGTTGTTTGCCTGGGTCGTTCGGCGCTGGCCGCGCGAGCGATTCATTGCTATAGCCTATCGCTTCTTCATGCTCAATCTGGTGGCCTTTATGATTCTGTTGGCCAATGCAACACCGGAACAACATGTATGGATTGGCAGGGCATTCTTTATCTGGGTATCGGTCTTCAATCTCTTTGTCATCTCGGTGTTCTGGTCTTTCATGGTCGACGTATTCAATGGAGAACAGGCCAGGCGATTGTTCGGATTTCTGGCTACCGGTGCCACGCTGGGTGGCATTGTCGGTTCTGCGCTCACTTCGGGGCTGGTCGAGCGTCTTGGCCAGACCTGGCTACTTCTGATATCTATCGTGCTGCTCGAACTGGCCGTGTTTGCGACACGGCGACTGTCAGACATCAGCGATGCAGTCAAGCGCCCACTCGAACGAAGGGAAGGGCACCAACCGGTTGGCGGGGGCTTGCTTGCCGGAATCACACACGCCTTTCGTTCACCGTACCTGCTGGGTATCGCATTTTTCATCCTGTGCTATGCAGTGACATCTACTGTCCTGTACTTTCAGCAGGCGACGATCGCAGAACAGTATTTTGCCGATCGTGCAGCACGCACTGCCTTTTTCGCCAATATCAGCCTGTGGGTCAACGGCATTACATTAGGCGTTCAGCTTTTTCTGACAGGACGTATCATGCGGTTGCTGGGTGTTGCAGTCACACTGTGTGCGTTGCCGCTATTGAGTATGGTGGGGTTTGCAGGCCTGGCTGCATTTCCGAGTATTGCGGTGTTTGTTGTATTTCAGGTGGCGCGCAATGTGAGCAATTATGCCTTGACCCGGCCCGCGCGTGAAGTGCTTTTCACGGCTGTCTCGCGAGAGGATAGATACAAGACCAAGAATTTTATTGACACCGTGGTTTATCGCGGTGGTGACCAGATAGCGGCATGGAGTTATGCCGGCTTGCTGGCGATCGGCCTGGGCCTGACCGGGATCGCGGCGATCGCAGTACCTATATCAGCCATTTGGCTTGGATTGGGCTTTTGGTTAGGGCGTCGGCAGCAACAATGGGAACGCAGCGAACTTGCTTCTTTAAGGGAACAATAGTGCGCGAGAGGCGCTCAATTCTCGCATTCGCGGCTTCTTAAAGTATTCACGGCAGCAATGCATTTTCCCACCGAGTGAAAGCAGCCTTTCGCCGGCGTGTGGTCGAGTGGCCGGTCAGCGGGCGACGCAGGGCTGCTACGCAACCGCTCTCATGTCTCCAATAAGGGGGCGTATAACTGAGTGGAAATACCCGATTTAATTAATGAGTATATTTCAACAAGCCTTTCGCAATTTGCTACTTAATGGCAAGGTGGTTGATCTGTAAAATGATGTTTATGCAGATCGATTGGGTGAAATTGACAATCCTATCTTGACTTAACCCGGGGTCAGTTTATCAGTACTGAAAATTTACGCTAATAATCGACTTTTAAACGGAGAAAATAATGCAAAATATGCATTTAATACAAGTAGCCCTGACGATTCTATTAGCCTCGTTCAATCAAAGCAACGCGAAGGCCAGGCATCTGATTTATCATTTTTTTCTAGTGTTTTTGCTGTTGGTTGGCTTTATCATTTCTGACAATGCTATAGCCCAGCAGAACGCCCAAATGAATAAACCAGCGCTGGGA
>JBOIGK010000522.1:0-4406 GCA_050742695.1 Advenella sp.
TGTATATGCTGCAGGCCACGCATAGCACCGCTGAATGGACGTCGAAAAAAATTATCGCCATTTGTGACTTGATGGACCAAATCCGGGAACAACTACGCCGGGCCCTCCCGAAGATTTATAGCTACGAACTCGTCGACCTTATCTTTACACAGCCTTATTGCCGGATTGCCAATATTGTGGACCAGGGAATTGCCCAACGCCAAACGGCGTCAAAGATACTACAGGCGCTAGTTGCGCAAAATGTATTGAGAGAAGTTCAGTCGGGACGCGAAAAAATATTTATCAATGTGGAATTGATGCGATTGCTGGCGCGTGAGGACGACAGCCCGAGCTAATAAAACGGCGTAACCCGTTAATCAGGAATTTGCGCCAGATCAGCCTTTTTATATCCCCGAGAAAAATCCCCCGTCACCGTCAATTGTTTGTCATGTTTCAGTCTGAATGTGCGTGATATTAAGGTAAATTTTATGAAAAAGATTAATGGTGTAGTCGTAAGTGAATTTGACGCCTCTGAGTACTTAACCACACCGGAGGATATCGCCGCATATCTGAATGCCGCAATTGAAGAGGGCGACGACGAACTGTTTTTGGCAGCACTAGGGGATGGCGCGAAAGCGCAAGGAATGGCTCAGATCTCTGAAGCGACTGGCTTGGGTCGCGAGAGTCTTTATAAAACGTTCTCCGGAAAGTCCAAGCCACGCTTCGAGACGGTTAATGCGGTACTCAAAGCCGTTGGCGCGTCTATTCAGCTTACGGCAAAAGTGGTGCGTTAAGGTATTAGAAAGTGGGCCCGAGTTGTTGCGTCTGGCTTAACGACTCCGGGCATTTCCGTGTAAAGGCCTTCGGGGTCTTTGGATCTACATTGTGTTCCAACAGCTCGATACCTGTCCCACCTTCGCGGTGACCGTATAGGTCAACCGCTTATCACTTGGTCTGCATTTTATTTCCCCGAGGTATTCTTCTTACTCAACCGCTCATAATTATCGCGCAGCAGCAAGCCCGCAAAATAAATATGCTCGCGCATCAGTTGCTCAGCTCGTGCCGCATCCTTCTCAATCACGGCAGTGACGATACGATGATGGTCCTGGTGCGAGCGGCTGATGATGCCGTGATCTTCCCACAGCATGATCCGGTCCGAGGCAAAGGGCGCGGTCTGCGCCTGGGTGGTGAATCGGGTCACCCATGAGTTTTCCGCAGCAGACAGCAGCGTCTCATGCAGCGTGACGTTCATCTCTTGGTAGGGCGCGTGGTCTTCAGGCAGCAATACTCCCTTATCGAGAATCGCATCGCCTTGTGCCAGGCATGCCATCAGTTTGCTGATGGCAAGATCGGACAAACCCTTTTGCGCTGCGCGCCGACAGGCCAGTCCTTCCAGAACCGCACGCACTTCATAAGCGCCGATGATGTCTTCATATTGGTATACGCGCACGGTGTAGCCGCGCTTGGTGCGATGCTCCAATAGGCCTTCATTGCCCAGATTACCAAGCGCCGCGCGTACCGGCGTGCGTGATACCCCAAGCTTTTCTGCCAGCGGAATTTCTTCCAGACGCTCGCCGGGTTGCAATATGCCTTGCAGGATCCAGCTTCGGAGCGTGTGGGTGACGTGATCAGCCAGGGTGTTCATTGGTTTCATGTATACATAAATAGAAAAGACTCATACTCCAGTATACGTAAAATTCCCGAAACTAGGGAAATCACTAATAAACTTCCTCTCTTCATGTATGCACAATGGCATTTATTCAAAGGTTTTACCCTAAAAAACCGCCAATTTTTATAACTGTGTATACATGAGACAAAAAATCCACATCGCGGATAGGCCCGCGCGTTCGCTTGATGCTTCGGGCGTTTTCCAGGCAGGGGCCGCTATCACGCCGCCACATTTTCCACAACACGACGCCGCGATCTGGAGGAACAGGCCATGGACCGATTAATTGTGCTGGCCAGCCGCGCGCTGGTTTTGCTATGTTCGGCGGCGTTGGTCCTGATGATGCTGCAGGTCACGCTTGATGTAGCAGGCAAGTATTTGTTCGATCAGCCCATCCCTGGCAGCGAGGCGATTGTGGCCAGCTATTACATGGTGGCCATTGTGTTCCTGCCGCTGGCCTGGGTGGAAGTGTGCGGCGAATCCATTGTGGTCGAGCTGCTTTATAACATTGCCTCAAAACCCATCCGCGTCATCATGGCCGCCCTGGGCACCGCGGCCACGGTGATTTGCTATGGGTTCCTGGCCTGGTTTCTGTGGGCACCGGCCATGCATGCCTACCAGATTGGCGAATTCGATTCCAGCACCTGGAACGTGATTACCTGGCCCAGCCGGTTTTTGCTGCCGCTAGGTCTGGGCCTGGGCGCCATCGTTGCCTTGCTTCAGTTGCTTCGTATCGTGACTGGACGAGCGCCACTGCATCACGGCATTGTCGATGATGTCACTGATATTCCAGAACAAATTTAAGGAAACAGCAATGGATCCGTTGTTAATTGGCGTACTCGGCATTTGTTTGCTGCTTGCTTTTATTGCCACCCGCTTTCCCATTGGTATCGCCATGGGGCTGGTGGGTTTTCTGGGCATTATCCTTATTATTGGTGTGACGCCCGCGATTGGCGTAGCCAAGGCCGTTCCCTATGAACTGGTGGGCGACTGGAATTTGTCGGCCGTGCCCATGTTTCTGCTGATGGGGTATTTCGCATCGGCGGCGGGCTTAACGCGCGGCTTGTTCAGCGCGGCCCGCATCTTTCTGGGAAAAGTGCCCGGTGGGCTGGCGTCTGCAACCGTGCTGGCCAGCGCGCTTTTTGCTTCGGCCAGCGGCTCCAGCGTGGCGACCGCCGCCGCATTTTCCCGCATTGCCGTCCCGGAAATGCTCAGGGCCGGTTACAAACCATCTTTGGCCACGGCCTCGGTAGCATCGGCAGGCACATTGGGCTCCCTGATTCCACCCAGCGTATTGCTGATTATCTATGGGCTGATTACCGATCTGTCGATTGGCACGCTGTTTGTGGCGGCGGTGATTCCAGGCCTGCTTTCTGCGGTTGTCTACATCGCCATGATTACCATTCGCTGCAAACTGGACCCCTCCCTGGCGCCCCGAATCAATGAGACCTATACGGCAGAGCAAAAAAAAGAAGCGATCAGGGACATCTGGCCGCTGCCGCTGCTGATTGCCGGCGTCCTGGGCGGGATCTTCACGGGTGTGTTTACTGCGACTGAGGCCGGCGCCATTGGTGCATTCCTGGCCGTTGTCATTGCGGTTGTGCGGCGCCAGTTTACGTTGAAGGTGGCAGAAAAAGCCCTGTTCGATACTGCGGTCAGTACATCTGCCATATTTATTATTGTGGTGGGCGCTGCGATCTTCTCGCGCTTTATTGCGCTCTCAACGCTTCCGGTGTGGGTGACCAGTTCGCTCAGTGGCCTTGACTTTATTACAGTCATCATCCTGATCTGTCTTGTTTATCTGGTACTGGGCTGCTTCATGGAGAGCATTTCCATCATGCTGCTCACGCTGCCTGTGCTGTCTCCGCTATTGGATGGCTATGGCATCAATATGATCTGGTTTGGCGTGCTGGTGGTCAAGTTGCTTGAGATCGGTCTGATCACGCCGCCGCTGGGCTTAAATGTGTATGTCATTCGCTCAAGCCTGGGTAAATCGGTCCCCCTGGGCACCATCTTCAAGGGCGTGACCTGGTTTATTGTTGCCGATATTTTCACGGTCGCGTGCATGATCGCTTTCCCGATCCTTACGCTCTGGCTGCCTTCATTCATGCAATAAACAATCCAACATTATTCCAAGACAGATCGTTGTCACAGACGGTCTGCAACCTACCGAGGAGCACAAACATGAAAAAAACCGTAATAGCAGTTGCAATAGCCGGCCTGCTGGCATCAACCGCCGCAATGGCCACAAGCTATCGGGCCACCAACTGGCTGCAACCCATTCATACGCTGAATGCAGAGCCATACCAGAAATTTGCTGAGAGTCTGAAAAAAGCCACCAATGACGAGATCGCCTTTACGGTGTATTCCGGGGGCGCGCTGGTGCCGGCCAAGGCAACCATCCAGGCCTTGCGCGACGGAACGGCGCAGTTGGGTATCGTGTATGCCGGGTATACGCCGGCAGAACTGCCCCTGAACAATGTATTGGTCGACCTTGGTTTTCTGGTCAAGGACCCCATGGCCGCCGCCTTTGCCTATACGGAAATTAACCTGTCCAACAAGGATTTGATCAACGAATGGCAAAAGCAGGGCGTGATCTTTGCCGGTGGGTATTCGACACCGATCTATAACTTCATGTGCGCAAAGCCCATCCAGTCTTTGGCGGATGCCAAGGGTAAAAAGATCCGTACAGCAGGCGGCACGCAAACGGACTGGGTCGCCAGCATTGGCGGCGTACCGGTTTCGGTGCCGATTGGTGACG
>JBOIGK010000523.1:0-6708 GCA_050742695.1 Advenella sp.
AAGAACTGGCCAAGCGCTTCAGTTCCTACAAACCCTTACGCGTTAGGCATCGTGCCCAGTTGACACTATGACATGATAAAACGAACAACTTTTTTTATACGCAGTACTTTAACGACCCTTATTACCGGCCTCTTTCTTGCGCCGGTTGTCCATGCCGCCGGCATCGAGATCCGTGAGAATCAGGATTTTTCCGAGCACATGGTTGCGCCGGCCGACGCCGCAGCGCCTGGGGCAAAGGCCCAAAAACCGGCAGCGCCTGTGCAAAAAATGCGCATCACAGCCAACGGGGTCGTGCCCGAAGCGGCCGATGATGCTGCTGTAACTGCCAAACCGGCGGTAACAGGCAAAGAATCTGCCAAAGCTCAGGTTGCGGTGGCAACACCTCCAGCCAAGGGCGGCGACAGCGACGCGGCCAAGCCTACCCAAGTGGTCAAATCAGGCAATACACTGGCCAGCCGCACAGGGGCTCCGGTAAAACCGGCTGCGACCACGGGTGAGCGCGCTAAACAACAGATCAAGGCGGGTTCCCGCCTGACGCAGAAAGACAGCGGTCGAGCCATCGAAAAACCACAGGCTGCCAAGGCTGATATAGAAAAAACCACAGCTGCAGTCAAACAGGCAAGCGTTGCCGCAGCCCCAGTGACAGTAGCACCCGCCACGCCCACCGAGAGCAGCAAACCACAACTGGTGGACGGCCTGACGATGCGTATCACGGAAAATGGCATTATTCCCGAAAGCGAATACGAAATTCAGGTACCCAAAGAGGATGTCAGTCTGGCCGAACGAGACGATACGCAACCGGCAGACGAGGATATTGCCACCAAGGCACGCAAAGCGCTCTCGGGCACCAGCAAATCCTACAGGGTCAATGGAATCCGTTACAAGCCCATGAGCATAGACGAGACCGACAGTTTTTCCCAGGAAGGCATTGCCTCCTGGTACGGTCCGGGTTTCCACGGGCGCAAAACCGCTAATGGCGAGACCTTCAATCAGAATGCAATGACAGCCGCTCACAAGCGCCTGCCCATTTCTTCCTATGTCCGGGTAACGCGTGTGTCTACCGGTAAAAGCATCGTGGTGCGCATCAATGATCGCGGACCGTTCATCGGCAACCGGGTCATTGATTTGTCTTATGGCGCCGCAAAGCGCCTGGGCATTGTCAATCGTGGCAGCGACAAGGTGAAGATCGAACCTGTTTCCAAGGCAGCGGCAGCGGGCGAACGCAGCACCGAAACGCAGGTCAAAGCCAAGAAAATGCTGTAATCGCGCTATCGCCGACATAACGCTAAACCAAAAAGGCCGTTTCCTTACCGGGAACGGCCTTTGTGTTTTAGCACTTATCCTGTTTTTGTCACTTGCTTAGCTGAGGCCGCCATGCACGGCCATCGCAGTGACGCAGTACTCAGTCTTGCGCTTCATCGTCCTGCTGCTTTAACTGCAGTGCTTTGGCGTACAGCACGTCGCGCGGCAGACCGCTGAAAGCGGCAAGCAGTCTGGCCGTATCCTTCACCGAATAAGACCGCAGCATGGCGGTCACAATCTGCTCTGCATCCTGGCCCAGCGCCGCCGCCTCTTTTGTTGCTGCCTCATGCACAATCAGGACAAATTCGCCCATCGTCCGCTGGCTATCCTGCGCGAACCAGTCGGCAAGCTGCCCTGCCGGTACGGTGGCAATTTGTTCAAACCGCTTGGTCAATTCCCGTGCAACGGTCACCGGACGATCATCGCCTGCGATTGCAGCAATGTCGGTCGCCGTGCTGCGCACCCTATGCGGCGATTCAAAAAGAATTATGGCCGCCGGCACCGCACACCAGGTCTTCAGCCAGGTCTGCCGCGCCACGGCTTTTTGCGGTGCAAAGCCGGCAAAGACGAAGGCCGGGTTTGCATCGCTGGTTGCACCGCTGCCCATCAGGGCGGCAATTACGGCTGAAGGACCCGGAATGACCCGTACCTGGTGCCCGGCAGCGCGCACTTCACTCACAATGCGCCCCCCGGGATCGCTGACCGCCGGCGCACCGGCATCGGAAATCAACGCAACCCGCTGCCCCTGGTCCAGATGACGCAACAGGGTCGCCGCTGCCTGAGCCTCATTATGCCGGTGCGCGGCCATCATCGGCGTCTCTATGCCCCAGGCATTGAGCAGTACGCGGGAAGAACGCGTGTCTTCGGCTGCGATCAGATCGGCCTTCTGCAGCGCATATAAGGCACGCGGCGACAGGTCGGCCAGGTTGCCGATCGGCGTGGCAACCACGTAGAGGCACCCGGCCGGCCAGTCCTGGTTGGCCAGGTCATGCAGCACACGCTGCCATCGGGCATCAAATTGTCCGCTTTCGCTAGTCATGGACTTCTCTGTGTGAAAAAATCATATTCGGACATTATCCCCGATAGCTATCGCCCCCCAATGGATCCATGCCGTGACCGGAAAAAAACCTGCTGAACTCGCTCGCGATAAGCCCCAGCCCCCCGCGCCCATGCAAAGCCACCAGGACATCGCATTCATGCTGGCGGCGGCCGCGCAGGGCAAGCAGCGAACGCGACGGCGCCGTCGGGCAGCAACAGGCACCAGCGCCCGTCGCAAAACGCCCGAGCATCGATTATCACCCACCCAGCAGCGCGGCCTGCAGGCCGAAAGCCACGCCATCGCCTGGCTTTGCGGGCACGGGCTGCAATTGCTGGGCACCAATCTGCGCTGCCGGTACGGAGAATTGGATGCAGTCTTTCGCGCCGATGCCCAGACCATGGTTATCGTTGAAATCCGCCATCGCAGCAATCTGCGTCATGGGGGCGCGGTCGCCAGTATCACCTACGCCAAGCAGCAGCGCCTGCGCAGAACTGCGGCCTGGTTCCTGCCCCAACTGGCGGCAAGCGGGTTTGGCGGCAGAACGCCACGCTGCCGCTTCGATGCCGTCTGCATCGAAGGCGATACCCTGAACTGGCTGCCTGCCGTCTTCTGACGATCACAAAACCGTTACAATCGGTTTTGCTGACGCCTCAAACGCGCCTTTTGCCGCCCGTTGCCTGCTTTCATAGCAACAGCTGCCCATGCGGTTTTTTTTAACACGTGCGATAATATCGATATGGACATCTCTTCCCGTATTTCTTTTCATTTCGATGATTCAGCCCGCGTCGTCGCCCAAAGCCACCAGGTACTGGCCGAACCGCTGGCTGTGGCCATCGACATGCTGGTCAACGCCATCAGCAATAACGGCAAAGTGCTCGCCTGCGGCAATGGCGGCTCGGCTGCCGATGCCCAGCATTTTATCGCCGAACTGGTCGGCCGGTTCGAACGCGACCGTATCCCGTTTGCCGGCATCTCGTTGAACGCCGATACCTCTATCCTTACTGCCGTCGGCAATGATTATGGTTTCGACAATATATTTGAACGCCAGGTACAGGCGCTGGGTCAGCCGGGCGACGTGCTGGTCGCCTTCACCACCAGTGGCAATTCCGCCAACGTGATCAAGGCGATCCGCGCTGCCCATGAACGCGAGATGCATGTCATCGCCCTTACCGGCAAGAAAGGCGGCAGTGTGACCGGCCTGCTGACCGATCAGGATGTCCATCTTTGTGTGCCGCATGACCGTACCATGCGTATCCAGGAAGTCCACTCGCTGGCACTTCACGTTCTGTGTGATGGCATTGACGCCATGTTACTTGGAGATTCCGAATGAGTGTATCGCGCCCATTTTCCCTATCCCGCCCTGCCACTGCCCTGGTTGCCATTTCACTGTCGTGCTCGCTGCTGGCCGGTTGCGTACCCCTGGTTGTGGGTGCTGCCGCGGGCGGCACCGCCATCGTAGCCGTGGACCGGCGCTCGGCCGGCATGCAACTGGTCGACAAGAACATCGAACGTCGCACCCAAAACACCATCAATGACAGCATCGGCGAAGCCGGCCGTGTCATTGTTTCATCCTTTAATCAGCGCGTCCTGCTGACCGGTGAAGTGCCCACAGAGGCCGCCAAGCAGTCGGCCGAAACAATGGCGCGCAGCGCCACCGACGTCAAACGCGTCGACAACCAGCTGACCGTGGGTCCCCGGGCCTCTTTCAGCACTCGCAGCAATGAAACCTGGATTACTTCGCGCGTCAAGGCGGAACTTCTGGCCACCAAACAGGTCCCATCAGGGTCCATCAATGTGATTACCACCCGCGGTGTTGTCTATCTGATGGGCCAGGTCACCGACCTTGAAGGACAGCGCGCAGCCTCGGCTGCTGCCGGCGTCAGCGGCGTAAGCCGGGTTGTTAAGGTATTTGATATTGTTTCGGGCAGCAGCCTGAACGCGACAACCGGCGGCACGGGCGCGCCTGCAACGGTGCCCGGCACTGGAACCGATCCTTCTGCGGGCGGCGTGCAAACTTTCCCTCTGGAATAAAATCGAATATCCATGAAAAAAATCGTTCTTCCTGCTGTACTAGCCGTGGCCGCCATAGCGGGCGGGTTCGTGATGACCTCATCCAAGGCTGCGCCCGATGTCACGTTTACCACGCTGGACGGGCGCCAGTTCCAGACCGCAGATCTCAAAGGCAAGGTGGTGCTGGTCAAATTCTGGGCCACCAGTTGCGTGACCTGTATCGCGCAAATGCCCGATACCATCGGGTACTATAATACCTATCATGACAAGGGCTATGAGACCGTTGCCGTGGCCATGGCCTACGATCCACCCAATTTCGTGAAAAACTACACGGCTGACAAAAAGCTGCCGTTTACCGTTACCCTTGATAGCGATGGCAGCGCTGCCAAAGCCTTTGACGATATCAAATTCACACCGGTGGCTTTCTTGCTGGATCGTCAGGGCAATATAGTTAAACGCTATATTGGCAATTACGATAAAAAAGATTTCATCAAAACGCTGGAAAATACTCTGGCACAAAACTAACTTTCAGCAAACGCGAGCTAGCATGTCTGACACACCCCTGGATATCAACGCTGTTTCACCGGCAATCAAGGCCGACATTATTTCCGAGTCTTTGCCGTATATCCGGAAGTTCCACGGCAAGACCGTCGTGATCAAATACGGCGGCAACGCCATGATTGAAGAACGGCTGCAACGCAGTTTCGCCAGAGATGTCGTCTTGCTCAAGCTGATCGGCCTGAACCCGGTGGTGATTCACGGCGGCGGCCCGCAAATCGACAGCGCACTCAAGCGTCTTGGCAAGGAAGGCAACTTCATCCAGGGCATGCGCGTTACCGACGCCGACACCATGGAGGTGGTCGAGTGGGTACTGGGCGGCCAGGTCCAGCAGGATATCGTCATGATGATCAACGAGGCCGGCGGCAAGGCCGTGGGCCTCACCGGCAAAGATGGCGGACTGATCCAGGCTCGCAAGAAATTGATGCCCAACAAGGAAAATCCCGACGCGCCACTGGATATCGGTTTCGTAGGAGATATTTCCAGCATTGATCCGTCTGTGGTCAAGGCCCTGCAGGACGATCAGTTCATTCCCGTTATTTCCCCCATCGGTTACGATGCTGAAGAAGGCGACGTCTATAACATCAACGCCGACGTAGTCGCCGGCAAAATGGCCGAAGTCCTTCAGGCAGAGAAGCTGCTGATGATGACCAACACCCCGGGCGTACTGGATAAATCGGGCCAGCTGTTGCGCAAGCTGTCGGCCAAGACCATTGATGAATTGTTTGCTGACGGCACCATCTCTGGCGGCATGCTGCCGAAAATCTCATCGGCCCTGGATGCCGCCCGCAACGGTGTGAATTCCGTGCATATCGTCGATGGCCGGGTTGCTCACTGCCTGTTGCTGGAAATCCTGACCGATAAGGGTGTCGGCACCATGATCACCTCATGATCACGTTTGCGGCGTTGTTACGCGTCGCAGGCGTTGCTGTTGCTGCATGATCTGCACCCCCCTTATCAAACCCCTGCAACCACTGGTTCGCCATACTCGCACACCGCGCGTATGGCTGTTCGATCTGGACAACACGCTGCACGATGCCTCGCACGCCATCTTCGGACACATCAACCAGAGTATGACGCGGGCCGTCATGCAATCGCTGGATATTGGCCAAGACGAGGCAACGGTTTTGCGCAAGACCTACTGGGCACGCTATGGCGCCACGCTGAT
Source organism: Advenella sp. (assembly GCA_050742695.1). Lineage (GTDB taxonomy): Bacteria > Pseudomonadota > Gammaproteobacteria > Burkholderiales > Burkholderiaceae_B > Advenella. Next base: position 6,078 of record JBOIGK010000523.1, read on the forward strand.
CGGGATGGTGCGGCATCACAATGTGAAAGCGGCCGATTTCCTGCATTTGAGCCATGACTTTGACATTGCCGGCAACACCAAAATCGAAAAAAATCTGTCTGCCATGCTCAATGCAGTACCAGGCATCAAATATGTGGTCACGAATGCGCCCATGCATTACGCCAGAATTGTTCTGGACCGCCTGGATATACGTCACTGTTTCGCGGGCATCTGTTCCATCAACGAAATGTGCCTGCAGGGCCGGTTTCGGCCCAAACCTTCACCGGCGCTGATGCAGCAGCTGCTGGTGCAGTTGCAGTGTGAGCCCACTCGCACCATTCTGGTCGAAGACACGCTAAAGAACCTGAAAACGGCCAAGCAGCTGCATATGAAAACCGTGCACATCTTTCATCGAGGCACGCCATTCAGTTCCATGCAGCGCATGCGACCCGCCTATGTGGACCTGCGCGTCAACTCTGTACAGCAGCTGCTGACCCATCCATTTGCCCTGTCGGGCTGACAAGCACATTAACCGGCACGCGGCCAGCCTGCCAGGGCCGGCCGCGATAAATCACTTGCGATCCAGTTCCTGATTGAGCCTGGCGGCCGGTACATAGCCGTTGACGCGGTTGCCGCTTTCAAAGACGATGGC
>JBOIGK010000524.1:0-4620 GCA_050742695.1 Advenella sp.
GGCCAGGACACCACGCTGGAGGAACGCGCGCAACTAAAAGAGCAACTGGGGCTGAACGACCCGTTTATTGTTCAGTACACGCGCTTCATAGACCGCGCCATACACGGCGACTTCGGCGTATCCTATCGCCAAAGACGGCCAGTCATTGAACTGATCAAAAGCCGGATGCCAGCTACGCTGGAGCTTGCCTTCATGTCTGCAGTCATTGCACTGTTTCTGGGCATTCCCATGGGCATTTACACTGCGCTAAAGCGGCAGGGCCTTATCTCCCGTCTGTTCATGACCATTTCACTGCTGGGGATTTCTTTGCCGACGTTTCTCACCGGCATTCTAATGATCCTGATATTTGGCGTCTTGCTGCAGTGGTTGCCTACATTCGGGCGCGGTCAGGTAACGCAACTTGGATGGTGGAGCACCGGGCTTTTGACCCAAAGTGGCTGGCTTTCACTGATCATGCCTTCTGTGACGCTTGCGCTATTTCAAATGACCTTGATCATGCGGCTAGTCCGAGCGGAGATGCTTGAAGTTATGCAGGCGGACTTTATCAAGTTCGCCCGGGCCCGTGGCTTGACCGAACGCATGATCAACTTTCGACATGCATTGAAGAACACCCTGGTTCCTGTCATTACCGTCACCGGCCTGCAACTAGGTTCAATCGTCGCCTTTTCAATGATCACCGAAACGGTATTCCAATGGCCAGGAATGGGACTGCTGTTTATCCAGTCTATCGGTGCGGTAGACATTCCAATCATGGCCGCCTATCTTTTGATGATCGCCTTTTTCTTCGTACTTATCAATCTTGTCGTTGACCTTTTGTATTTTCTGGTCGATCCCCGATTACGAGTACAAAAAAACTAAAAGACTGCAACACATGGCAAATAACACACTATCCCGCATTGTCGGCAGCGACATGTTTTACAGCTTCAGCCGCTCGCCCACCGCCATTATCTCGGCGCTAATGGCGCTTGTGATTATCCTGGGTGCGGTGGCTGCACCACTTATTGCGCCGCATGACCCCTTTAACCTGGCCTCGCTCGATCTACTTGATGCAACAACACCGCCAGCGTGGCTGCCCGAAGGCAGCGCCCGGTTTCTGTTGGGCACCGACGATCAGGGCAGAGATATATTGTCGGCTATTTTGTACGGTTCGAGGGTTTCCCTTGTGGTTGGCTTTGCTTCCGTTCTTTTTTCTCTGGTGGTTGGCGTCACGCTAGGGCTGATCAGCGGCTATGCCGGTGGTCGCATCGACGCCTTTATCATGCGCGTTGCCGACGTTCAGCTATCGTTTCCCGCCATACTGATCGCGCTACTCGTCGACGGCATTACCCGTGGCCTGCTACCTCGCCACTTGCAGGACGCATTAGCTATTTATGTACTCATATTCTCTATCGGCATCTCGGGCTGGGTACAGTTTGCCCGCACAGTGCGCGGCGCAACCATGGTCGAGCGCAACAAGGAATATGTGCAGGCGGCACGCCTGATCGGCATGAGGCCTTTCACTGTGCTTTATCGCCACATTCTGCCCAACGTAATGGGCCCTGTTCTAGTCATAGCGACAATCCACCTTGCCGTAGCTATTATCACCGAAGCCACCTTATCGTTTCTGGGTGTAGGTATACCGCCAACCACTCCTTCGCTGGGCACACTGATTCGAATTGGCAACAGTTACCTATTTTCCGGTGAATGGTGGATCACCATTTTTCCCGGCCTGGTCCTGATCATGCTGGCCCTGTCCGTCAATCTGCTGGGCGATTGGCTGCGCGACACCCTGAATCCTAAACTTAACTGAGGCACGCGCATGGCACTGCTGGATATAAGACAATTACGCATCAATTTTTCAAGCCGTCGTGGCAACCTGACTGCCATCGACAATGTGGACCTGACACTGCACAGTGGCGAAATCCTCGGCGTTGTGGGTGAATCAGGCGCGGGTAAATCAACGATAGGAAACGCAATCATCGGGCTGCTTCAGTCTCCCGGAAAAATGACCGGCGGTTCCATCAGCCTGAACGCAGAGCGCATCGATCAATTGCCCAACAGCGACTTGCGCAAAATCCGCGGCAAGCGTATTGGCATGATTTTCCAGGACCCGTTGACTTCGCTTGATCCCTTGCAGACCATCGAAAGCCAGTTGATTGAAACCATGCAGGTTCACTTGAATCTAACGCGAACTCAGGCGCGTGTTCGGGCACTCCAATTACTGAAAAGTGTCGGCATGCCTGAGCCGCAAATGCGTATGCAACATTATCCGCATCAGTTTTCCGGCGGGATGCGCCAACGCGTTGTCATTGCACTCGCACTTTGCTGTGATCCCGAAGTCATTATCGCAGATGAGCCAACGACGGCGCTTGACGTTTCGATCCAGGCCCAAATTCTGGATCTGTTGCGCAAACTCTGCAAGCAAAAACAAGTCGGCATGATTATTATCACCCACGATATGGGTGTTATTTCTCAAGTCACCGATAGAGTCGCCGTACTTTACCGGGGAAAATTGGTCGAGCATGGCCCTACCAGAAAAATTTTGGGCAACCCCGATCATCCATACACCAAAAGCCTCATCTCGGCAGTACCCCGCTCAGACATCAAACTGGCTCGATTTCCGATGGTGAACTATATTGAAGACGTGCGCGCACCCACGAAAAAAGATTTTGATATCCGTACCCATTGGCTTGGGCAGGAACGCAATTTTGGCATCAGCACCAATGCACCTTTGGTGCAAACAAAAAATCTGGGCTTGCAGTTTGTTCTGAAAAATGCGTTACTCAGGAAAAATCGGCACATGCTGGATGCGGTCAAAAACGTCAGTTTTTCAATTAATGAAGGCGAAGTATTCGGGCTGGTCGGTGAGTCCGGATCCGGGAAGTCTTCGATAGCTCGCCTGATTGCCGGTCTTTATAAAGCTAGTGCCGGCGAAGTGATTTTTAACGGTGTAAATCTGACCAGACTCAAAGACAAGTCAGCCCTGAATGCTTTTCATCGTCAAATCCAGATGGTCTTTCAGGACCCCTATTCTTCGCTGAACCCCCGCATGCGTATACAGGACATTGTTGCTGAGCCGATACGCTTTCATAAGTTAACCAATAGCGAAGCACAAACCCGCGCAATCGTTGCAGATCTGCTGGACTATGTCGGGCTGGGAGATCAGGCACTCAAGCGCTTTCCGCATGAGTTCTCGGGTGGACAGCGCCAACGCATATGTATCGCCCGCGCGCTGGCCACGCGCCCACGCTTCCTGATCTGCGACGAACCAACCTCTGCGCTGGATGTATCAATACAGGCGCAGATCCTGAACCTGCTCAAAGACCTGCAGGAGAAGTTGCATCTCACCATTCTGTTTATCAGCCACGATTTGCCGGTCATTCGCCAAATGTGTGACCGCGTCGGAGTGATGCGTCACGGCGAACTGCTCGAAGTATCAAATACGGAAACGCTGTTTTCAGACCCGCAGCATGAATACAGCCGGCATCTGCTGTCTCTGATGCCAACGCTGCATATCGGCCCCAGGGACACTGAACCGCAGTTACGCGCGACGCATGCAGCGTAAAACGCTGGTTGAAGAACTCAAACTTGGTAAGGATCAATAGCGGTAAGCGTACAGGAAGCAACGTGAGTGTCGATAACGCTCACATCCCTGGCTTTAGCCCGGCATATCTAAACGGCAGTGACCGCAAGTTCAATGCGGCCGGTCCAGGGGCATCGACGTCAATAATTGCCAGACATCGATCATTAAATGCTGCACGAAAATGATTTTTAGCCTTCACACACAACAAACGCACTTTTGCCAAATCAATCCCATGCATAGCCAGGATGCCAGGATCGTGTGTTGGCGCCACAGACTCAGTCACAATGACTTGGATTTGTGGCTTACCTTCAATAGAAAACAAAGCCGTGCGTCCACAGCGCGACAATCGACCGTTTTCCATCGGCCCTTGATTGACAAATTCGCCATCGGTCAGACGTATTGTCTGTACCCTGACTGCGACCGGTTCACCAAACTGTGTACTATGCCGCGCGCCCAACTGAGCATCGAACACGGAGCCCGGACCCTGCTCATGTGCCATGGCCACAACATCAGGCGCAGTAAAGCACATAAACAACGTCTCTGGCAGATCGACGGTCTCTATAACAGCACGAAAAAAACCGGGTGTATCGTTGGTCCCGCCAGACAATGGGTTATCACCCGGATCAACAACGGCGACCAGGCCGTCCTGATCGCGCAAAATAGCCAGTGCCTGATCAATTCCGGCTTTTGGTGTGGGTAGCGTGACCTCAAACGCACCAGCGCGATCATGCAGGGACGATAGCATCCGGTCCATCACTTTGCGCCTTCTCTGCCCTGAATGATCCTGATCAGCATTACTGACCACCATTACCGATGCCCCCGTGTCCGGAGAGTCTGCGTAGGGAAAACCACCAAATACTGCAACGTCCAGAAGGGCTTCGTCAATATAAGAGACCGCCTGGGCCTGAAGTTCACGCATAGGACCTGCCTCAGTACGCATATTGAAACTGGGTAGGATCAACCCCGGTTTACAAATATGAACCACGGTGCGCACGGTTTCATTCGCAATGGCAACGAGTCCTGCCAATACACGTTCTGCCGTTTCGTACATGTCAATA
>JBOIGK010000525.1:0-12365 GCA_050742695.1 Advenella sp.
CTACAATGTCGGCTTTTCCGCGCCGGGCCATTTCACCCGTTTTTTTCGTCAACATTTGGGTATTACCCCCGGCGAATACCGGCGCGTTGTCGATTTGATGGACGATGGCGTTGATTTGCGGTTGTAGTCCAAAGCGCATCATGAATATCCAGGACTTATTAAACTCAGCAACGTGGATTGGCGCCCGCAACCTGGCGCCAGCGTACCCTTTGCCAGTGTGGCAGATTACGCCGGAACCAAAGCAGCGCTTGTCGGTTATGCGAAAGGCATTGCTCGTGATCTGGGACCGCGCAACATTACCGTGAATGTTGTCCAGCCTGGCATTATGCCAACTGACATGGCGGCCGAAGTGGCCGGTGAGCTGCCAATGCGCGAAGCCATTCTGGACCTGCATCCGATCCGGCGCATTGCGACCCTGGAAGAGGTGGCCGGGACAGTGTGCTTTCTGGCCGGACCGTCTGCCGGCTACATTACCGGCGAGGCGATTAGTGTTTCCGGTGGTGTCGGGATCTAAGATTTAATATCTGATATTTAAATAAGCGCGTGTTGTATAAACGCGTCTGTTGTCATAACGCAGGCAGACAACAAAAAACGCCGGCTGTGGGGCAGTTCCCCGGCCGGCGTTTTTGTTGCGAGCTACTTAGTTCTGCAGGAACGTCAGCAGATCCTGGTTAAAGCGTTCTTTATGCGTATCGGTCAGGCCGTGCGGCGCGCCGGGGTAGACGATGAGCTTGGCTCCTTTGATCTGCGCAGCCGACGCCTTGCCAGCGATGTCTATCGGCACGATCTGGTCGTCGGCACCGTGAATCACCAATGTAGGCACATCGAATTTTTTCAGATCCTCACGAAAATCCGTGGCCGAGAAAGCCGCGATCGAGTCGTAGGTGTTTTTGTGACCAGCCTGCATACCCTGCGCCCACCAACTGTTGATCAAGCCTTGCGAGACCTTGGCGCCTTTACGGTTAAAACCGTAAAACGGGCCGGATGCAAGATCAAGATACAACTGCGAGCGGTTCTCCAGCGAGGCCTTGCGCAAGCCATCGAAAACCTCCAGCGGCACACCTTTCGGATTATCGGCCGTTTGCAGCATCAACGGAGGCACCGCGCTCACCAGTACGGCCTTCTTGATGCGGCTGGTGCCATGGCGACCGATATAGCGCGCCACTTCACCGCCGCCCGTGGAAAAGCCCACTACGGTCACGTCTTTCAGATCAAGGGCGTCAATCACGGCGGCCAGATCGTCAGCGTAGTGGTCCATGTCATTGCCATCCCAAGGCTGGCTGGAGCGGCCATGGCCGCGACGATCATGGGCGATCACCCGGTATCCATGGTCGGCCAGGAAAATCATCTGCGATTCCCAGCTGTCTGAACTAAGCGGCCAGCCGTGGCTTAAGGTGACAACCGGGCCGTCCTTCGGCCCCCAGTCCTTGTAGTACAGGCGCACGCCGTCGGTCGTGGTGATGTAGTTGCCGTCCACCGTGGCATGAGTGGTAGCCTGCGCGGTAGTGGCGGGCTGTGCTGCATGGGCAGCGACGCCAGCTTGCACGGAGGCGGCCAGCAGGCCGGTAGCAATTGCACGGGAAATCTTGTTCATGGTCATACTCCTGAATTGAGTCAAATGAAATAAAAGTCAGACAAAAGAAAATGGACGAATGAAATAAAAAGGGGCGAAATGCAAAGCGTGGTATCAGTTATTGAGCACCAGCGTCACGTCGATGTTGCCGCGTGTCGCATTGGAATACGGGCAAACCACGTGGGCCTGGTCGACCAGCGCCTGCAGCGTGTCTCGGTCGATCCCGGGTGCGGCAATGGTCAGTTCTGCCTGGATGCCGAAGCCGGTGGGGATCTGGCCGATGCCGACCTGGCCAGTCACGGTTGTGTCTGCGGGCAGGGCAACCTTCTGTTTGGCGGCGACGAACTTGAGCGCCCCCAGAAAGCAGGCCGAATAACCAGCGGCAAACAATTGTTCTGGATTGGTGCCGGGGCCGCCTGCGCCACCCAGTTCGCGGGGGGTGGACAATTGCACGTCAAGTACGTTATCGGAGGAAGTGGCGCGGCCTTCCCGGCCTCCTGTGGCGGTTGCAGTGGCGGTGTACAGAATTTTTTCGATAGACATAATGATGGTTCCTGGTAAGTGAGTTGCTTGGTTGGGGAAGTGTTATCCCGTAAGACGTATTCTGCCCGCACTAGCAGGACTATTGGTGATGTAAAATCCTGAAAACTTGACTTGGAGTATGAGAATGGCTGACAGGCTTGCTGCACTGATGACGCATTTCCCCGTGAACGCACAGGTGTTCAATGCCGGCGCGCTCTGCGGTATTAACACGGTGCAAAGCGATGGCGGCAACGGGCAACTGCACTTGGTACGCAGCGGTGCGGTCCAGGTGCAGTACGGCAGCCAGGTGCTGCAGGTAGAGCGCCCCAGCCTGCTGCTGTTCCCAAGGCCGCTGACGCATCATTTTGTGACCGACCCTGAACTGGGCGCGGACATGGTCTGCGCGCACTTGGCATTCGAGGGTGGCGCAGGCAACCCGATCGCCTCGGCGCTGCCCGACCTTATCTGCCTGCCGCTGGCAGATATCGATGGCGCCGAACCGATACTGGCGTTGTTGTTCGAGGAAGCGTTCGAGCAGCGTTGCGGCCGCGTCGCGCTGGTCGAGCGGCTGTTTGAAGTGGTAATGATCCAGGTCTTGCGCCAGTTGATGGAAAGCGGCCAGGTGCATGGCGGTCTGTTGTCCGGTTTGTCGCACGCCCGCCTGCGCAATGCGCTGGTGGCGATGCACGAGGCGCCGGCGCAAGAGTGGACACTGGACGAATTGGCGACGGTCGCGGGCATGTCCCGCAGCGTATTTGCCGCGACGTTTCGGGAGACGGTGGGCATCACGCCGGGCCAGTATCTGCAGGGCTGGCGCGTACGGTTGGCGCAAAAGGCCCTGCGGCGCGGGCGCCCCTTGAAAATGATTGCTGCCGAGGTCGGCTACGGCAGCGAAGCGGCACTGTCTCGTGCGTTCAAGGCGCAGTCGGGGCAATCACCGCGGCAGTGGAAGGCGAACATGGAGCATATTATTTGAATCCTGCGAGTTGTATCAAATGCCTATGCCTTCAATGTGAAAGATGCAAATACCTGGAACGTGCCTCATGGCCGCACAGCGACAATGGCCCGTCGACGGTTCCGGCTATTCACCTTCCCAACACCCCTTGCGGTACTTAGAATAAGACTTTGTCTGCGCCTTTTAGCCCCAAGATATCACGCGCCTCTTCCGGGCCAGCGACCTCGCAGCCCAGCTCTTCAATAATACGGCGGATCTTGGCCACTTGCTGGGCGTTAGACTCTGCCAGTTTGCCGCGAGAAATCGATAGCGAGTCCTCCAACCCGACCCGCACGTTGCCGCCCATTTGGCTGGCAGCGGTCGCAAGCGGCATTTGCGCGCCGCCGGCACCCAGCACCGACCAGCGGTAATCGTCGCCAAATAGGCGGTCCGCCGTGCGTTTCATGAAAACCAGGTTGTCGACTTCGGGGCCGATGCCACCCAGAATACCGAAAATAAACTGAATGAAAACCGGCGCTTTGAATAGGCCGATGTCCATGCAGAAGCGTAGATTGTACAGATGACCCACATCGTAGCATTCGTGTTCGAACTTGATATTATGTCGGGCAAGCTGAGTCGCTGCGTTTTCGATGTCTGCGAACGTATTACGGAAGATATTGTGGTCCGAACCGGCAACGTAGTCACGTTCCCAGTCGAATTTCCACGTATCGTAACGTTTGGCCAGGGGGTGAAAGCTGAAATTCATTGAACCCATATTCATGGAGCACATTTCCGGTGAAAAGCGCAGGGCAGGAGTAATTCGCTCTTCGATCGTATTGGTCAGGCTCCCGCCGGTCGAGATGTTGATGACGGCATCCGTCCCCTGTGCAATGGTAGGCAGGAATGCGGCAAAGGCGTCAGGGTCAATGGTGACGCCGCCGTCATGAGGGCGACGCGCATGCAGGTGAAGAATCGATGCGCCGGCCTCTGCCGCTGCCACGGCCTGTGCGGCAATATCCTGCGGTCTGTAGGGCAGCGCTTCCGACATCGTCGGCGTATGAATTGCGCCCGTAACGGCGCAGGTAATGATAGTGCGTTGTCTTGCCATTGTTTCCTCAAGAGAATTTAATCAAGCAATACCCGATATGGGTTCAACAAATCGTCAAAGCGGGCTATGTTGGAAAAACGCGGTAAAGTGCGCGTGGCTTGTGCGTCGGTCACCAGTTCAACGACACGGTCATTGAATGGTGTGGGCACGCCGTGCTTGCGTCCTGTGCTGGAAACGATGCCATTGATATAGTCGATTTCTGTATTGCGGCCTTTTTCCAGGTCTTGCAACATGGAGGCGCGCAATTGTCGGTGCTGGCTCCAGATTGTTCTGATCAACGGCATGACTGCTAATGCATCGGCGGGCGAGGGCAAGGCGAAACGTTCAAAATCTTCGCCTTGCATCGGAGCCATACGATGACCTGCCGCATGCGCAGCACTTACCGTTTCGTCGGCTAGAAATGCCACGCAAAGCAAGGCGCGCGGATCGTCCAGTACATCTCCAAATGTGCATCCAAGCGCAGCGGACATTCCGCTGAAGGTGGCATTCATGAGTACCTTGGACCAGCGGATCCCCATCAAATCCTCAAGTAGTTCCGTCTGGCCGACACATGAGAGATAGTCCCGCACGATATGCAAGCGGGGCCGTATGGCACCATCCATTTCGCCTATTTCGAAGGCGAACCGGCGTACGGCATCGGCCGTCGTGGTCAGTTGCGAGACGCCCGGTCCGATCCAGGTGGCGCCAAACCCTACGGCGCCGCCCATGGTGCGGCTCTGCCCTACGATAGAGGCGACAGATGGTTCGGGGATACCATTTTGCAAGGTGCAGACGATACTGTCTTCATGCAGGTGATTCAGTAAATGCGACAGTACAACCTGATTGGCAGTCTGCTTGTTCAGCAGAAAGACCAGGTCATACGTGTCGCTCATCTGCTCCGGCGTCAGGGCCTGAACCGGCACGATCAAGTCCATTTCGCCAGTGACGCGAGCGCCAGTTTCGTTCAGTGCATCAACATGGGCTCGATTTGTGTCGACCAGATCAACCGGCCGACTCCCCTTGTTGATCAATGCACCGATGATTGTACCCAGTGACCCTGCGCCAATAATTGCTGCTCTCATGCCTTGACCTTTGCCTCCGGTGTCGGGGTCTTCGCTATATCATGCGCCTGATCGCTTTCACGACGGATGCGCAGTGCCACGGCGCGGGTCTTGGGGCTGACATCCGGCTCAAAATAGGCCTCATACGCTTCCCTGGGCGGTGCTTTACTAAGAAACACCCCAGCCAGCGTTGCGATCAGCGATAGCCCGGCGCCGATGACGAAGGGATTGTCTGCACCCATCGCCTTGGCGGCGATAAAGCCGATGATTCCCACGATAATGCCTGCATAGGCGCCAGCACGATTCATGCGCCGCCAGAATAGACCCAACCAGACCGGCCACATAAAGGCAGCGCCGAAAGCACCGTAGACATAGGTAAAGCCCATGGCCAAAAGTAATGGTGGCTTGATTGCGCTGAGCACGGACAGCAGGCCAAGACCAAGCACGGCAAAGCGCAAATGACGCGTTGCGCGGATGTCGTCGAACTGGCGCTCAGGGTAGAGTGAGCGGTACAGGTCGTAGTAAAGAGAAGTGCCGCAGTTCAACAACATTGAATTGGCCGTTGAGACGGCCGCTGCCAGCAGCGCGATCAACGTCAAGGCGCCTACGAAGGGTGGGGCATAGTTTTGTACGATCAGCGGCATGATGTAATCAGTGGTTTTATCCACAGGCAGACTTGGCAGCAACGCCTTGGCGCCCAGACCGATGACGATCAGGCACAGAAAGATCGGGATCAGGGCAATCACAGTCCACATCATCTGAAGGACTGCCGCTTTGCTATTTTTGGGAGCCATAAAGCGGTTTATCCAATGTGGTGCCACTGAGGCACCAATAGCATTTGACATAAATATACCCAGGAGGACAGACCAGCCGAAGGTGCCGGCAGGCGACAGCAGGATACCCGGCTCTAGCGGTTCGCCGCCAACGTTGACCGGTGCGGTTGTGGTCGCGACGGCTTCCAGGATCGGGCCGATACCGCCAGTCGCATATAGAATGGCGCCGGTGCCAAAGACGAGCCCTACCAGGATCAGTACCGCATTGAGCGTGTCCGTGGCCGCCACGGACCAGAAGCCGCCAAGCGAGGTCAGTGCCAGCAGGATCAGGAAGCCGAAGATGGCATACTCATAGGGAATGCCCGTGATGGTGTTGAAGACGATGCCGAAGCCCACTACCTGTAAATGGCAAAAGATGAAATAACCGACTAGCATCAGTATGGCGACAATCAATTGCAGGCCGCTGATGCGCTGGAACGGCTCGAAACGCATGCGGATAAACTCAGGAAATGTTCGTGCGGGCAATTCGGGGCGACGTACTTTAAACGCCAGAATCGGCATGACCGCCGTTGCCAGGAACCAGCCTGCCACCCAGCCGATGATGGCGGCGACGCCGGTACGGTAAAGTTGCCCGGGTACACCCATGACTGACGCCACACTGACCCATGTCGCAACAGAGGTTCCGACACCCAGCAGCAATCCCATGCGATGCCCGCCAGTCGTGAAATCGGACAGAGACTCAACCTGCTTCATACTTTTGACGCAAGTCCACGTCAAAAACACCAAGTAGGCGCCGAATACAATGAAATATGACAGACTCATCGTGCTTTCTCCTCATACCGAAAAAGCTTGCCCGTGGCGCCCCATCGGCGCACGCCCGAAGCCTCAATCTTGCTGCAAAGATAAGCCGAGATTGCAATACAAAATGCAATACTTGCTCCCCAGAAACCTAATGCTATCCACATTGCTGTACCCTCCAGTTGGTCGTAGTCCGAGAGTTGATGTCACTCGTTTTATTGATGTTTTTTGCAAGTCTATGTCAGACCTCGAATTTGCGTAAGGTTATAATCGGACGCAGACAAGTCCTTGCAGGACATAATAATGAAAGGGAGGTCGACATGTATTCTGGACTTCCGCTACCCGATGAGCGGATCTACGCACCATACAAGATTCGTGCGCTCGTTGAGCTATTGGCGGAACAGAACATTTCCCCCTCCCAAAGCCTGGCAGGCAGTGGGGTAAGCGTTGATGATCTCAATGATCCATATGCGCTGACGTCAATACGCCAATTCATGACCGTTTGCATGAATGCCTTGAGCCTGTCGGATGACCCGGCCACATCTTTCAAGCTGGGCTCTAAGCTCCGTGTTTCATCCTATGGCATGTATGGATACGCACTGTTGTCCTGCCTGTCTATTCGCGACTATTTCAGGCTGGCTATCAAGTATCGGCGTCTGGCGACACCTCCTATGGACATCGCGTGGAGCGAGCAGGACGAGCTGGCCATATGGACGTTTCCCGATGTATTTGTCCTTAATCCCTCGCAGGACCTTCGACAGTTTCTGATTGAACAGCAGTTCAGCGTGCACGTCACGCATCTTCAGGATGTGGCGGGAACAAACTGCCCTCCGGTCAGCGCAAGCTTCACTTATGCTGCACCCCTGTCTGCGGAAATTTACGAGCAGTACTTGAACTGCCCATGTTTCTTCGAGCAGCCTAGATGTGAATTGGTTTATGCGCGTGCCGTGCTTGACCAAAAGCCGATGATGGCCCATGAGCTGACCTCGGCACTGATGCAGGAAACATGTGATCGACTTATCGGCCAGGCGAAGATCGGAGTTGGCACCTCGGGTTCGGTATATCGAATATTGATGGAACAACCTGGGGCGTCCATGGGAATGGAAGAGGTGGCGAGGGTTCTGCATATGACCAGTCGAACTTTGCGACGCCATCTTAAAGAGGAAGGAACTACGTTTCAGGCGATTGTAGATGACGTACGTTCGGCACTCGCACGTGAATATTTAAGCTCCACGAAGTTGAGTATTTTGGATATTGCCATGTCCCTGGGTTTTAGCGATGCCGCCGCTTTCAGAAAGGCGTTGAAACGGTGGACAGGAAAAGGGCCGGCGCAATTTCGACGTTAGTGACAGGCCGACAATGCATGGCGAATGAAATATTGATGGTTGGCGGTCATTTGCATCGGCCAGCTACATCTCACAAAGACGCGCACTTTATCGTTTATATAGTTTTATCACGCTTGTGTTTTCAAAAAATAAAAATTGCAGTAGTATTATGACCACTGGCGTATAACAACGCGCCTGGCTTAGCATCGCATGACATCACAGTTGTATTCCTAAATAATTCGAATATCGGAGATTTTTATGAGTGGAAGCTATGACTTGAAGCGCAGTGGCGAGCAGTACATGTTCAATCTGAAGGCAGGAAACGGACAAACTATTCTGACCAGCGAGCGATATGCAGCAAAGGCGGGTGCGTCTGATGGCATCGAATCGGTCCGCAAGAATTCTCCGATAGACGAAAGGTACCAGCGAAAAGTCGCCAAGGATGGCTCGCCTTTTTTTACATTATCAAGTACCAACGGCCAGGTAATTGGGCATAGCGAAATGTATTCCAGCGTAGCTGCCCGGGACAACGGGATTGCGTCGTGCAAAACAAACGGTCCGACGGCGATAATCAAAGACAACACGGCTTCTAACGGATAGGACCTACGAATTTTGTTATGGTTCGATTAGGTCGCCGAAAAGTGATCATGGTAAAATAACCCCCTGCGCTGCCAGATATTTTTTGGTGTTTTGTAATGCTTTGGCAGATCAATGGATCAGGCGTAATAGCAATGCGTTTACGCCTTTTTTTGCTGTGTGCTTTTGCGGGACTCAATTGGAATGATAGAAAAAAAGATAGTGGATTTTCGCGTGTACACCATGCGTTCTGGCGGTGTAGACGAATTTCTTCGTCTGGCGAAACTTCACATGCTGCCGGTACAAGCCCGTCATCTTGGCCTGCCGCTGGCCTTTTACAAGACCGAAATCGGACAGCAGGAAGAAGTGATGCATTTATGGGGCTTTGACTCTCTGGCGGACATGGAACACAGAAGGGCTTCCAGAGATGCAGATTCTGAATGGGGTACCTACCTGAGCGAGTCCGATGGCTTGATAGTGCGGCAGGAAAACACCGTTCTTAAGCAGGTGCCCTTAAAAATAAATCATGATGATACGCGACGCGAAGATTTGACAGTCATGCAAATCAAGGTGTCGGCCGTAAAGAGGGGGCGCATGTCGGAGCTGCTTTCTGCGTATGAGAAGAGGGGCCTTCCGGTGCTCGAGCAAAATCGGGTCGGTATTGCTGGTATTTATACTTCCGAAGTCGGGAGCCTGAATAAATTTATCCAAATCACAGCTCACGACAATTATGCCGCAATAGAAGCGCTTAATCAGAAACTGGAAGAAAATGCTGAGTGGTGCGCATTTCGCAATCATGTCGACGATCTTGTTGTTTCCCAAAGCACGAAAATAGCCCGACAAATACAAATGTCATAAGGACGTTCGCGAACCGGGCGGTGATTGACCGACCCGGTACCGTGTTCTACTTCACAAAGCAGCTCGACTCAACATCAATTCGGGCTTAGCATCTGCGAACTGCAGTACCCGCAAGATCGCCGGTCGCAGCCCCGTCTGCCAAAGTGGGGCGCCCGTTCACAAATACCCATTCAATGCCACTGGCAAACTGTCGCGGATTTTCATAAGTGGCATTCGCTTGCACGTTGGCCGGGTCAAAAACGGTGATGTTGGCCCGATAGCCTTGTTTGAGTAACCCCATATCGCCCAGCTTGAATGTACGCGCCGTGTAGCCGGTCATTTTGAATATACTTTCTTCAAGCGTCATCCAGCCTTTGTCGCGAACGAGCTCACCGAGCACTTTCGGGAATGTTCCATATTGACGCGGGTGAGGGTGATCGCCCACATCCAGACCGTCACTGCCAATCATGCTGTGTGCATGGGTGAGCACATTGCGAAGGTCCTCTTCACATGAGTTTTGCATGATCTGGCCCACTTCGCCTTGTTCTGCCAACATCAGATCGAAAACAAATTCGCACACCTCCTGACCTGCCTGTTTAGCGGCTTCCACCACGGTCTGGCCGACGTAGGCCTGGCGTTCGGCGTGCTTGAGATAGGAGATGGAAATGCTGTGCCAGCCCAGGGCTGCGATACGGTTTTCCCAACCGGGAATGCCGTGGGTCCAGTCGTGCCTGATGCGCGCGCGGCATTCATTCGAGGCCAATCGTTTCATCATCGCCTCGCGTCCGCCATCCAGCACCCAGGGCGGAAACAACATGGACAGCGTTGTGCTGCCGGCCAGATAGGGGTACATATCGGAATATGTGGTTAGGCCGTGTCGACGGGCATCGTCCAGCTTGGCAAGCGACAGGCGTGTCTTACCGAAGTTTCTCGCACCGCTGGTCTTGTGATGAGAGATCAGCAACGGGATATGCGCGCGCAGGGCAACATCCAGAGACTCGTCAACGGATTGGAGCAGCCCATCTACCTGGTCCCGCATATGAGTGGCATATAGTCCGCCGTAATCATTGGCGATGCCTGCCAGTGCAACCAGCTCGTCGGCATCGGCGTAGACGCCGGGTACATAACAAAGGCCTGAAGACAAACCCAGCGAGCCCTGCTGCATTGTCTGATGGAGCAGGGTCTTCATTGATTCGAGTTCCGCCGGGGTTGGTGCTCGCGCCTCCAGTCCCATAACCGCAGCACGCAGTGCACCGTGTCCTGTCAGGGTGGCGACGTTGACGGCGGCGCCTTGCTTGAATACGCGCTCGAAGTAACCGTTGAGGTCTTCCCAGTTCCACTCAATGGTGGGGTGGCCGAAGATGGGCGAAGCTTGTTCACGGAACGCCGCCGCGTTCGCACCAGCCAATGGAAAAGTGGACCATCCGCAGTTTCCTAGCACCTCTGTGGTTACGCCCTGACGAACCTTGCTTTCAGCGCCGGGGTTGGCAATCAGGGACAGTTCCGAGTGGCAGTGGCAGTCGATGAATCCGGGCGAAATGACCCGCCCATTACAGTCGATTCGACTTGCGGCCGATTCGTCTGTTAAATCACCGATTGCGGATATGCGACCGTCTTTTAAGGCAACATCGCCGGTCGCGCGCGGCTTGCCGCTGCCATCAATAATTGAACCGTGAGAGAGAATAAAGTCGTGCATAAGTGATAGGGATGCCTTGGGGTTAGATAAGGGCGATATCGTACGCGGCCCGCATTATTGTTTTTCGATTTTGGCGCTTTCGATAAGCTGCGCCCATTTGTGCTGTTCCTGGGCGATCAACGTGCTGTACTCTTGCTGGGTTCCCGGGGTGGGCGTGGCAAAGGATTGCTTGAGCGTTGCCTGTACCGTGGGTGAGCGCATCGCGGTGTTAAGCGTTTCACTTATTTTCATGATAATGTCCTTGGGCGTACCAGCTGGGGCGATCAGTCCACCCCAGGCGCCGTTTTCATAATCTTTGAGGCCGCTTTCCGCCAGGGTCGGTATTGAGGGATCCATCTCCACGCGCTCGCGGGTTGTAATTGCCAGTGCACGCAGCTTGCCGCTTTTAATCATCGGGTATGCGACCGTGGCATTGGTGAACGTATAGTCAAGCCGGCCGCCCACCAGGTCTGTCAGTGATTGAGGATCGCCGTTATACGGAATGAATTGGGTATCAACGCCGCTGAGATCTTTGAACAGCTCACCGCCCATATGGCCGCTGCTTCCGAGGTTGGAGGCTGCCCATGTCATCTGGCCCGGGGATTTTTTTGCAGCGGCAATCAGATCGGCGATCGATTTGTAGGGGGAATCTTTTCGTACCACTAATAGATTGGGTACTGTATACATCGGGCCGGCCGGGACAAAGTCTCGATTTGCGTCGTATGCGAGTTTCTTGAACAGCGCCGGATTGATAGCCAGGTTATTTATATTTCCATAACTCAGCGTGTAGCCATCAGGGGCTGAGCGTTTCAAATGCGATAGCGCGATCGCGCCTGCGGCACCCGGCCGATTCTCGATGATGAAAGATTGGCCGGTGATTTTGGCCAATTCGGCGGCGACGGCACGCGTCAATACGTCAGATGCCGCGCCAGGTGTCGACGGCAGCACAATGGTAACCGCCTTTGTTGGCCAGGCAGGCTCGGTGGCGTGGCTGTATTGCAAGCTTGATATTACACCCAAGGAGGCAATAAATGCGCAAATTATTTGGTTCATGATTCTTCCTTTTAGAATGGAAAACAAGCTAGAGCAAGGAGGCGTAAGCAGACAGTACTGCTGCGCCACCGGTGTGCAGGAAAACAATGTTCTGGTCCGCAGAAAACCTGCCCGAATGAATATCGGCGATCAAGCCTGCCATGGCCTTGCC
>JBOIGK010000526.1:0-1594 GCA_050742695.1 Advenella sp.
GGAGGGATCAGGGGGGCATCCGTGAACCCGCGTTCAGCTTCGCGCCTGATAATAAGATTTTCATGCGGCACCAGTTCGTTGCTGACAAAGCGTGCTACGGTGTCGCGCACCATTCGTGTACTCTCGGGTAATTCAAAATCCATTTCAATCCTTCTCTTGCAGAGTTCAGTTATCCACACACGACCAAAGATCGTCACATCACGGTCTATTGGCAATTACAAATAGAAGACTCGTCTAGCACGAATCTACTTAGCGCCCTTTATATTTAGGCTGGCGCTTCTCCTGGAACGCAACACGTCCTTCTATTCGGTCTTCCGTGTCGCGCAGCAGACCAAAGGCAAAGCGCTCATGATCCATGCCCGTATAAAGGGGCATATCCATTCCTTGATACACCAATCGCTTTATTGCCCTTACGGACAAAGGTGCATTGGCAGCGATACGCTCGGCAATAGCCTGGGCTGTCTGAAGTAATTGGTGGCTGGCGACAACCTGACTGACCAAACCAAGGCGCAGTGCTTCATGAGCGTCAACGCGGTCACCCGTCAACAGCAGCAGCATTGCGTTTGAAATACCAATGGCACGCGGCAATCTCTGGGTTCCGCCGGCGCCCGGAATGCTGCCGATGCGCACCTCTGATAATGCAAACTGGGCATTTTCAGACGCAATTCGAATATCACAAGCCAGTGCCAGCTCAAGCCCGCCGCCCATGGCATACCCGTTAATCGCACAAATAAGTGGTTTGTCGGTATCTAATCCCGCTAGCAAATGATCCGACTCTGCCCGGTTAAACATCAGCTCGGCAAAACTTTCTTTAGGCGGCATTGTCTTTTTCAAGTCCGACCCCGTACAGAACGACTTGTCGCCCGCCCCGGTAAGAATGGCCACCCTAATATCTTCATCCTCGTGAACCCGCTTCCATGCCTGCTTCAGCGCTTGGCGCGTCTCCGGATCGATTGCATTGAGTGCCTCGGGCCTGTTTAACGTAATCGTCGCGACACCTGCCTCGACGTCAATAGCAAGACTCATAGGTTTCTCCAAATTTTTCGCTATAGCGTTTAAACCAAGATATCTTTCTCAATCAACACCTTGATTTCGGATTCACTTAGCTCAAGTAGTTCTTTCGCGATCTCATAGGTGTGCTGACCCAACAGCGGAGCCGGTGATGAAGGCGCAGCTTGCGCTACCGAAAACCGGAACGGGGCCGAGTTATATGTACTAGGCCCCATTTCCGGATGGTCCATATTGACCCAGTGGTTTCTGACCCGCAGCTGTGGGTCATGTTCAAGCACATCTCTCGCATCCAGCACAGGGCCCGCTGGCACGCCGGCTTCCTGCAAAACCGTTGCCAGTTTTACATTTTCCCAATCGGCGCACACATCCGACAACATTTGATCGATCTTTTCCTGGTGTTCCAGCCGCAGAGCCAAGTCGGACCAATCGGCGACCGCGTTCAGTGACAATACCCGACATAAAGAACGCCACTGCAGGTCGGATTGAATCGTAATTGCAATCCAGCGATCCTCACCTTTGCAGCGATATACACCCTGCGGCGCCCATTGCGAATGCCGATTGCCGTTGCGCTTTTGTACGATGC
>JBOIGK010000527.1:0-5487 GCA_050742695.1 Advenella sp.
GTACTGATCTTGCGAACGTTAGCCATGCCGCCAGCCAGAATGAGTGGGATCTTTTCACCTTCCAGTCCCAGTTGCCGAAACACCTTTGCGGTTTCTTCCAGCACCCTGACAAAAGAGTAGCGGCTATTGCCCAGATCTTCAATGGCTGATGCGCCCAAATGGCCGCCGGCATGATTGGGATGCTCGATCACAATCGCGTCGGGCAGGCGATTTTTCTTCATCCAGCGCTTGAGCACAATCTGTATGCCGCGCGATTCGGACAGAATGGGAATGAGCGCGACCTCGGGATGCTCCCGGGTCAGGTCCGGCAATTCCAGTGGTAGCCCGGCCCCCATGACAATCGCTTGCGCTCCGGATTCGCAGGCCTGCTGCACAAGGGCCGCGTAGTCGCTGACTGCCTTCATCACGTTGACGGCAATCATGCCCTGACCGTTGGCTTGTTTTAATGCCTTTCTAACCTCCCTGTCCAGGGCGATCCGGTTGAGCCTGTCATAGTGTTCCTGGCTGGCCAGTGCCCTGGATTGTTCCAGCAGGTCCGGATGCAGGTGGCGCAGGTCGATGCTGGCGATCGTTCCCATGGCATTTTCACGCGCAACGGCTGCAGACAAGCTGCTGGCGGAAACACCGACGCCCATGCCGCCCTGCACAATCGGCAACAGTGTATGATTTTTGATTCGTAGGGGCGAGAAGGAATGCATGTGGGTTTCCTGGTTGGATTGAGCACAAAGCTGCCTTGCGGGTCTCCGTGATATTGACGCATGAGACGTGGCGCTTGTAAATATCTCATTGTGCGGGTTCTGCTCTTTCGGCCGGTTGACAAAAATCAATACCAATTGAATTAGACGGCACGTCACAGAACGGCCATGACTAGTGGAGTCGGCAACGTCAGCGCACGCTGTCCAGGTGCATCCAGCAGTCTTTGAAAATACTGAAAAACACGACTTTGCAATGATTGTCGCGAGCGGTGCAAGCGTCGCGGCGTGCATCTGGAAGGCGAAATAACCCGTTTCTGAAACCGATCGAAATTGACCGGGGCCCGAATAGAAACCCTGCGAAATGCCAGTCATATTTGGTAATAGCAATCGGCCGTACAGGCCTTTACTATCGAATCGTGTTGTTTATACACATGGTTCCGGCACCAAAATGGTATGCCGTCAAGAAAGGAGTATGACTATGGTCTCCATCAAAAAACTGCTTGCTATCGTTCTTGCGTCCCTGTCATTGGGCGCGGCTACGTCTGCCCTGGCAAACGAGCGTCCTTACGAGCGTGGATCTAGCAGCCACCCTTATTCAATGCAGGTTGACCACCGCCATTATGGCGATCGTCATTACCGTAAGGATTACCCACGTTACCGCCACCATGGCTGGCGCAACAAGCCACATTATTACAGTGATCATCGTAGATACGACCGGGGCCATCGCTGGGACCGCCGCTATGACTCACATCGCAGGCATTATCGTTCCCGCGACATATGGTAATATTCACGTGCAGTCTTTATTTAAATAAATCGTGAGTACATGCAGTGCCCGATTTCAGTTGAATTAAAGATCAGAATACTCAACCGTAAATGCAGTACGGGCCTGCTGTTTGATTATCAATAACCAACAATGTAGCAGGAGAAGCCTATGTTGCACTATGCTGTCGTGTTTTTCATTATTGCTATCATCGCCGCTGTTCTGGGCTTTGGTGGTATTGCGGCCGGAGCCGCATCCATTGCCAAGATCCTGTTCGTTGTCTTTATTGTACTGGCCATATTGTCGCTGGTATTCGGCGGCAGATTTAAGTAGGGCGTTCGTGTTTCTCTGAAGCGTTCGGTTCAGGCCGAATCCGGTTCGGCGGCCATGCTCGTTTGCCTGAAAAGCAATGCTGCGGCAAGGAGCATGACCGCCCCGGTCATCACGAATACCGCTGTAAATCCTGCCTGATTGGCAACCAATCCTCCCGCCAGCGGTCCCAGCACCAGGCCGGCATATTGCGTGGACGTTGCATATCCGAGTACCCCACCGGCCGCATCGGCCGGTACATTATGTCGGATCATGGCAGTCAGCGCCGGCATAATGCCGCAAAGCGTCATCCCCATCAGAAAACGCAAGGTGATAAATTGCCAGTCGGTCTGGGCCAGTCCTTGCAGCAGTAAGAGAACAGCCGTGGCGACAAAGCTGGCTATCAGCATTTTAAGGTGACCGTGCGTGTCGCCCCAGCGTCCCGCCCTGGAAGAAAATAGCATGCTGCCGAAGGCCGTGGCGGACATGGCAATGCCTGCCAGCAAGGGAATCTGGTCGGTCAAGGTACGCAGTGAGGCCAGATAAAGCGTAATAATCGGCTCTACCGACATATTGGCAAACATCAGCAGAGTACCGGCCAATAGCATCAGCAACACCAGATTGCGCTGGCGGCCCGACTTCCAGAACGAGTAGGGTATTGCGTTTTTTGGCAACGTTGCGCGTGGCTTGTGGGTCTCGCGGATCATGAAGACGGTACAGAAAAACGCGATCAGAATAATGCCTGCGGCAACAAAAAATGTCAGGCGGATTCCCAGTAATGCCGGCACGATACCGCCTACCAGCGGCCCCAGCAGGTTGCCGGCCAGCGTACCCGAGGCCAGCATACCCACGGCCCAGCCGGTATGGGCGCGTGGCGTCTGGGTGGCTACCAGAATAGTGGCACCGGAAGCGTAGCCGCCCAGTAGGCCGACCAGCAGCCGCAGCCAGAACAATTGCCAGACTGTTTGCGCGCAGCCGATAAGGGCAATGCCAACGGCCATACCAAGGCTGGCGCGAATCAGAATGATTTTCCTGCCATAGCGGTCGGCAAACCGGCCCCACACTGGTGCCATCAGGCCCGCAGCCAGGAATGTAATGCTGAAGATCCAGCCGGACCAGCTGACGACCGCTTCGGGATCGGTGACCCCCAGATTCTGAATATATACCGGTAGTATCGGCAGTATCAGCGTCATTGCCAATATGGTGGTAAAGGAACCAAAAAGACAGACATACAGATTCTGTTTCCAGGCAATCTGCTGGACTTCGTTGTCGCTGGCGCTGTGTGGGGTGGTCATAAACGGAACTTCGCTAGGGGAGCAGCTTGCGAATGATCAGCTGCCCAGGACTGTCTAAGAGGCGCGATTCGTCGCAAACTGCCCGACATTGAGCCGGAAAGCGCTACGAAACGCAAGAGTCTCACTTTAAACACAATTGAGATAATGCGGCTTAAAAATGCCTGAAAAATACCAAAATTCATGGTCAATTGGCCCTTGTCTTCTCGCCGTTGCCTGGTGATGTGTCTTATTTTTGCGACGGCGCCGGGCGATTGAAATGCAGCGACACAAACGCAGTGGCTTTTTCTTATACAATCGCCTCACGCTGCAATCTCCCTCAATTTCTCAAGGCTGCGCCATATCCGGTAAGCGGCTGATTATCAAGGACATATTGCACAGATGAATGTGCCCCGATCGCACCTGTTTCAGGGGCGGCTGCTACAGATGTGCCTGACGACTGCGTTGCTGGTCGCGGTTGCGCTCGTGCCCGCTGCGCACGCCGCGCCTGACCTGGGCGCCACCATGTCACACGCTGCCGATATCGTGCCTGCACCGCTTCAGACGAGCACTGGTAAATTCGAGTCAACCCGGACAGCATCCACTTCAGACACGCTTGAGCATGGGTTGGCGCCTGTACCCGTAGATAGTCCTGCTTCAGTTACCGCTCAGATCTTTCGCAATGGTTCCATCGGCCGCGGCCTGGCAGCCGTCCGTTCTGAGCCTGGGGCTGCGTCTGCGGGCGCCCCGGTGTTTCCCCTTCTGGCTGCCAACGCCATTACTGCAGAACCGGTTATGCCGTCAGGTTCAGGTATGCCTGCAGCGTCGGGGTCCTCGTTCAAGTCCTCTGTGTCACCTGCTCCTGTGCCGCCGATCACTTCACGCAGCGCGGTCGCGCCAGCAGATCGGAATAAATCACAAACGCAATGCCATGGCAGGCGCGACCAGGTTTTCGTGGCGCATGAGGACGATGATCTGCTTTTCATGAACCCCGATATTTTCGACACAATCAGGGCAGGCGGTTGTATCCAGGTTGTCTATCTGACGGCCGGTGAACGGGGCGAAGGCGTGGGATATATGTCTCAGCGTGAAAATGGCGTACGCGCCGCCTACGCGCTGATGGCGGGCGCGGCCAACACGTGGGTGCAATCCCCGCTACTGGTGAACAAGGTGCACATCGCCCAGTATTCATTATGGAAAAATCCGCGCATCTCGCTGGTGTTTCTGAGAATCAAGGACCCGTGGCTGGATAAGGGGTGGGGTGATCTGACACCGTTATCCCGGCTGGAAATTCAACCTGAGCAGATGGCCCAGGCGTTGGGCGACTATTTCGAAACCTACACGCGTGCATCATTGGTCAAGACGCTATCGGCCCTGATTCTGCGTTTTGAGCCAGGCAAGGTCCGCTTGATGGATGACAGTGTGGAAACGCCATACAACAAACTGTGCTGGCGCTGCACCGGACATGATCATCCTGATCACATTGCCTCGGCCAGGCTGGTCCGCGACGCGATGGCGATCACCGCAGGTAATTATGAAGCAGTCTCTTACGTTAACTATCCAAATCAGGAGCGTCCGCTGACCCTGACATTGCGGCAATTGTCAGAAAAATCGCGGATCTTCAATTTGTATGCGCAATATGACTACCGCTATTGCAACGCGCCTCTCAATTGCAAGGAACCGATGGGGCCGGCAGCGCTGTGGGCCGAGCGCATGTATTACTCCACCCAGTCGAATACGCCTGTGGCCTCGCTGTATACCGAAGCCGCCGGCCTTGGCCTGTTTACACGTGGTGAATATAGCAACGCAGCGGTGTACTGGAACGGCCGAAAGCAGACTTGGACGGTGTTGGGGGGCCTGGCGTTCACGGGGGTCAAGCCCTTTTTGACGCCCTTGGGCCACCTTGCGGTATTTGCCCGCGACGGGCAGGGGCAGCTGTATTTCCGACGCGCCAGCGCGGCCATGCCCGAGAATGACGCTTCCTGGTCTGCATGGTATCGGCTGCCGGTGCTGTTGACCACCCAACCGCAGGTGGTCACGGTCGGCAAGCAGGTCAGGGTGGTGGGCATGGGCGCCGATGGTTACTATTATTATCTGCGATCCTCCGACATGCGTTCATGGCAAAAAAGCCGATTGCCGGTATTGAAAACAGCGAGCCAGACCTTTGCCTTGTTGCAGCACGGTACGCAGCTCTGGATGCTGGCTCAGACACTGAAAGGCGAATTATGGATCAGCGTGCATCACGAAAAATCAGGTTGGGGACCATGGAGCGTGGCAGCCGGCCCGGACAGCCAGGGCGGCCTGACCGCGCTGGTCACCGCTCAGAAAGCCTTGCTGGCATACTATCGCAACCGCGCCGATGGACATCTTTATCTGGCACAGGGACGGCTGGACGACGATGCCCGTCGTCCGCCATTGCGCTGGACATCGGTCACCGAACAGGGGCCTGAGT
>JBOIGK010000528.1:0-3411 GCA_050742695.1 Advenella sp.
AGGCAGGCGTGAAAGATTTCGAGGCCATATCAATATTCGGCCTATACGGACAAAAAAACATTCCCGTTGGTGTGCTGGAACAAATCTCAAACGATGTCAGAAATGTTCTTCAATCTGCAGACATCAAAGAGAAATTTGCAGCACTGGGCGCAACACCCGGAAACCTGCCTCAGCCGCAATTCGATGCTTATGTAAATAAGGAGATCGATAAATGGTCTGAAGTCATCCAGCAGGCCAACATCACCCTTCCGAAGTAACAAAATAGTCAGCATTAACAGGATAAAACACCATGTTGGAGAATATCTTTAATCAGTCTGGACAAGGCAGCGATGATAAGGCGCTATCAAATATCCGTGTGCTCGATCTGACGCGTATCCTTGCCGGGCCTTGGTGTACACAGAATCTGGCCGACCTGGGCGCCGAGATAATCAAAATCGAACGACCTGGAAACGGCGACGATACTCGAGCCTGGGGGCCACCCTGGTTACCTGGTCAGCAAACGGATCTGCCCGCAGACTCTTCTTACTATTCTGCTGCCAACCGTGGAAAGCGCTCAGTGACGATTGATATCACAACTGAGCAAGGCCAGGCACTGATCAAACGGCTGGCCAGAATAAGCGATGTGTTTATAGAAAACTTCAAAGTCGGGAATTTAAAAAAATATGGGCTGGATTACGAATCCATACGTAAAGAAAACCCCCAGATCATCTATTGCTCTATAACAGGCTTTGGCCAGGACGGCCCCTATTCGCACCGCCCCGGTTACGATTTCGTATTCCAGGGAATGGGCGGAATGATGAGCATCACCGGTGAAAAAGACGGCCTCCCCGGCGGGGGTCCTCAGAAAGTGGGCATCGCGCTGGCCGATATCATGACCGGTATGTATTCCACTATAGCCCTGCTGGCGGCTATCAATCACCGAAATAAATCGGGTCAGGGTCAATATATCGATATGTCACTGCTCGATTGCATTGTGGCCTTGGGCAGCAACCAGATCACGGCTTATTTTTCCAGCGGGAACGTGCCTGCCAGAATGGGAAACGCCCACATGAGCCTGGTTCCGTATGGCGTTTATCCCACACTTGACGGCCACATTATCATCGCTATCGGCAATGACGAGCAGTGGCAACGCTACTGCTCGTCCATCGACCGTCACGATCTTGCCAGCGATGAGGATTTCACCAAGGTCACGGGCCGCATCGTCAATCGAGAGCGCCTTGACGCCAACTTGAATCAAACCATGCAAACCCGCAGCTCGGCCGACTGGCTGGAGATGCTCGAAAAAAATGGTGTCCCTTGCGGCCCTATCAATAACTATGAGCAGGTATTTCAGAACGAACAGGTCATCCATCGCAAGTTAAAAGTCGATCTGGAACGCGAAGACGGCGCCCGTATCAGTGCAGCAGCCTCTCCGCTACGATTGACAAGCACACCGCCAACATACGACCTGCCTCCTCCTATCGTCGGCCAGCATACAGCTGAGATATTGCAACAGCTGTTGAACGTCGATGATGGTGAACTGGCTCAATTACGTAAATCATGCGTGATATGAGTATCGTGTAAATCAAATTTTAGTAAAGAGAGTATCCATGAACAATCTGATGCAAGACGCCTTTATTTGCGACGCTATTCGCACACCCTTTGGGCGCTATGGTGGTGCGCTGTCCACGATCCGCACCGATGACTTGGCAGCAATGCCTATTTCGGCCCTGATGAAGAAAAATGAGCAGGTTGATTGGTCAGCAATCGACGATGTGATCTTAGGTTGCGCCAATCAGGCCGGCGAAGACAATCGCAATGTCGCCCGCATGGCCACATTATTGGCAGGTCTTGCAGTGCAGGTACCCGCATCTACGGTGAATCGCTTATGTGCTTCCGGGCTGGACGCCATCGGCACTGTAGCGCGTGCGATTAAAAGCGGTGACGCACAAATGATGATTGCCGGTGGAGTGGAGAGCATGTCGCGTTCACCGTATGTCGTTGGCAAGGCGTCCACCCCCTTTTCCCGTCAACAACAAATGTTCGACACCACACTAGGATGGCGTTTTGTCAATCCGCTGATGAAACAGCACTTTGGCATAGACTCGATGCCTGAAACTGCCGAAAACGTTGCAACTCAATTTGACATTTCCCGTCAGGACCAAGACGCGTTTGCCTATCGCAGTCAACAGCGAGCAACGCAAGCGATCGCCGCCGGCCTGTTCAACAACGAGATTATGCCCATTACCATTGCCAACAAAAAATCTGAACAGACCATTGTCGCTTGCGATGAACACCCGCGGCAAACAAGTTTGGAAAAACTTGCACAACTCAAGCCGATTGTCAGGAGCGATGGCACCATCACCGCCGGGAATGCATCTGGAGTCAATGACGGCGCTTGCGCCGTGCTGCTTGCCTCTGGCGATGCGGCAAGAAAATATGGCCTTGAGCCCAAAGCCCGTGTCGTTGGCATGGCTTTCGCAGGCGTTGAACCCAGAATCATGGGCTTTGGTCCTGCGCCTGCTGTGCGAAAGGTGCTTGCCCTGACCGGACTGCGTATCCAGGATATGGACGTGATCGAACTGAATGAAGCATTTGCCGCACAGGCACTGGCCGTGACACGTGATCTGGGCCTGGCTGATGATGCAGCACATGTCAATCCAAACGGAGGCGCTATTGCCCTGGGCCATCCGCTAGGTGCGTCCGGCGCCAGATTGGCAATGACAGCAGTCAACCAACTGCATCGGACCCGCGGACGCTATGCCCTTTGCACCATGTGCATCGGCGTAGGACAAGGCATTGCACTCGTGCTGGAACGGGTGTGAGCAATCGCAGCGATATAGGAGCTGGCCGTGATTAACAAAATATGCGACAGCGCGATTGATGCGGTTCATGACATTCCCGATGGGGCGACGATCTTAGTGGGTGGATTCAGTGGCGCAGGCGTACCGGACGTGCTCATCAGCGCGTTGCTAGAGCGTGGCGCGAAAGATCTTACACTGGTCCACAACAATGCCGGCAATGCCCTGTTGGGTGTGGCCAGGCTCCTGGCTGCAGGGCGGGTCAGAAAGATGATATGTTCATTCCCTCGCTCCTGGGAATCTCACGTTTTCGAAGGCCTGTATCGTGAGGGAAAAGTTGAGCTGGAGTGCGTTCCACAAGGCACGCTTGCGGAACGGCTTCGAGCGGGCGGATCAGGCCTTGGTGGAATATTTACACCGGCTGGCTACGGTACTGATTTGGCACGCGGCAAAGAGAGCCGTCTGATCGGCGAGCGTGGCTACATTTTTGAACACGCATTAACTGGCGATTTTTCTTTGATCAAGGCGCGTCATGCCGACCGATGGGGTAATCTCCAATACCGTATGACAGCTCGCAATTTTGGCCCGGTCATGTGCATGGCAGCTAAAACCACCATCGTAGAAGTAGACG
>JBOIGK010000529.1:0-1628 GCA_050742695.1 Advenella sp.
GGGTGAATGCTTTCCCAGCATGCCTGCGTGCAAAAAGGGAGGGCGAAGGCTCTCGTATCGGGCGTATGGGGCTAGGAATTTTGCGA
Organism: Advenella sp.; assembly: GCA_050742695.1. GTDB lineage: Bacteria > Pseudomonadota > Gammaproteobacteria > Burkholderiales > Burkholderiaceae_B > Advenella. The sequence goes on from JBOIGK010000529.1 coordinate 87, forward strand.
AATACCGGCTGAGAGCCTTGGCCCAATGCGGTTGGAAACGAGTGATTAATCGAGTTGGGTGCATGCCATCCCCCGTTTAAGGATTAGAGCCTGTCGAACCGTTCAAGAGGAAATTGGTCATTGCCTATCAGAAGACTGAATGCTGTTGAAAATCCACTCAGGATTGATAAGGGAGTTGGATCAGGATTCTGAATGTGGGAATTGTACGAAGAGAGAATTCTAATTTTTCTTTTTCTGTTCTAATGTAACCAATGCGGTTGGCGCATGGCTGTGCTAAGCTGCTGTTTTTATTAGAAAACTTGGGGTGACTGATGGGGCTCGAACCCACGACAACCGGAATCACAATCCGGGACTCTACCAACTGAGCTACAGTCACCATCTGAGTAAGCGTAAGAGTATAGCAAGTATATATTCGGCGCACAAGAAAAAACTGGCGCAACACACTATTATGTTGTCTTTTTAGTGGTTATGAAGGTAAGCGGGTGTCTTTGTGATGGCTTCTCTGTGGAAATTTCTGGTTGAATATGAAACCCATCTGATTTTCGCAGCAAGTGTGGTTTTGAGCGTTGCGGCAGCGGTCCATATTGCGCTGACCAAACGTGATGTTCGCGCCGCTATTGCGTGGGTCGGTGTTGTACTGTTTTCCCCGTTTCTGGGGCCAGTCCTGTATTTTATCGTGGGTATCAACCGCATTCGGCAAACCCGGATCAAATCCCACCGGGACAGGCTGCTCAAGGAGGGGGCCGATCACACCAGTGTCACGGTCAGTGATCTGACACGTCATGCCGCCGTCCAGTGTCTGTCACTGAAAAAAGCCAGCGACACGGTGACCCGTTTTCCGCTGTGCGGCGGCAATGAAATCATCCCGCTCAATGGCGGAGACCAGACCTATCCGGCCATGCTTGCCGCCATTGACGCTGCGGTCGACTCGGTATTGCTGCAAACCTATATTTTCGATAATGATATTATCGGGCATCGTTTTGCCAACAGCTTGATTGCTGCATTCTTGCGCGGTGTCCGCGTCCGGGTGCTGATCGACTCTATCGGCGTGCGCTATTCCCATCCTACCATTGTGCATCGTCTAAGAGAGCAGGGCGTGTCGGTGGAGCTTTTCGAAACCAATGCCGTTACGTGGCGCATGCCATACGCCAACATGCGCTGCCACCGTAAAATTCTGGTCGTCGACGGCGCGCAAGGGTTTGCCGGCGGGATGAATATCCGTGAAGAGTTTCTGACAGAAATTGCACATGACCATACGGCACGCGATATTCATTTTCAGATGCGAGGCCCGATTGTGGCCCAGTTGCTGGTCGTTTTTTGTCATGATTGGCTGTTCTCCACCGGTGAGCAATTGAAGTTGGGAGACTGGGTCGCGGTCGAGCCTGCATTCATGCCTGCTGATATGGCTGCGCGCTGCGTTCCCTCTGGCCCGGATCGTGAAATCGAAAGCACGCACAAGGTCTTGCTGGCCGCCTGCGCCGTTGCGCAACAGCATATCCGGATCCAGTCGCCCTATTTTCTGCCAGACCAGGTCCTGATCGG
>JBOIGK010000530.1:0-2871 GCA_050742695.1 Advenella sp.
GCAAAGAAAAAAGGACCTATCGCCATTGCAGAAAAACCATTGTAGAAAACCCTGAAAATACCGCCCACATCATAGCATCAGGGCTAACTGCAATATCCCCGCCAACGCTTTGCATATAATATCGACACTGACACCAATACAATGCCGGCCTGTGCCGGCACTCTTTTATTAGCGAATGACTACTGCGTCCACCCACTCTGCCTGTACCAGCACCGACCGTCCGGTGCTGGTGTCAGTGCACAATCTGAAAAAACACTTTGATCTGGGCCGGCAGCAATGCGTATACGCCGTCAATGGCGTGTCATTTGATATTCACGAAGGTGAAACGCTGGGGCTGGTGGGCGAATCCGGTTGCGGCAAATCCACAACAGGCCGCAGCGTACTGGGCCTTTACGATCCGACAGAGGGCCACGTTACTTTTCGCGGCCAGAACATTCACCAAGTCAAAGGCCATGCGCGTCGCAGGCTGCTGCGCGACATGCAGATGATCTTTCAGGATCCCTATGCCAGCCTAAACCCCCGCGCCAGCGTGTTTGACCTGATTGCCGAACCGCTGGAGATCCACGGCATGTACCGGGACTCCAGGGAAAAAGCACAGCGAGTCGGCATGCTGCTTGAAGAGGTCGGATTGAACGCCTCGTTTGCCCGACGCTATCCGCATGAGTTTTCCGGAGGCCAACGCCAGCGTATCGGCATCGCCCGTGCTCTCGCGCTGGAACCGGCATTCATTGTTGCCGACGAGCCTATTTCCGCACTGGATGTCTCCATTCAGGCGCAAATCGTGCAGTTGCTGCAGCGTTTGCAACGGGAACGCAAACTGACGTTTCTGTTTATTGCCCACGACCTTTCCATGGTGCAATACGTCTCTGACCGGGTGGGCGTCATGTATATGGGCTACATGGCAGAGCTGGCCGGCAGCCACGAACTCTATCACAACCCGCTACACCCCTACACCCAGGCCTTACTGTCTGCGATACCGGTTCCCGATCCACAGATACAACGGCAGCGGGCCAGCCAGGTTCTTCATGGCGAATTGCCCAGTCCGCTGGCGCCCACCACCGGCTGCGCTTTCAAGTCGCGTTGTCCCAGGGCCATGACGGTGTGCCAAAGTGAGACGCCCGTGTGGCGCGAGCACGCTGCGGGACACTTTGCCGCCTGCCATGCGCTGGATGCCGACGGATCGCGCCCATGAAAAAATATATTCTGCAGCGGTTTGCGCTGATGCTGGGCACCATTTTCATTATCGCCACGCTCACCTTCGTGCTGATGCATTTGATTCCCGGCACGCCCTTTGATCAGGAACGACAGACCAGCGCCGCGGTGCAAGACAACCTGCGGGCCTTTTATAAGCTGGACCAGTCGCTGCCGGTACAATACCTGCATTACCTCAAAGCCATTATCACATTCGATTATGGCCCTTCCATTTCCAATCCGGATACCTCAGTCAACACACTATTGGCCCGTGGGTTTCCGGTATCGTTTGAACTGGGCCTGATTGCACTTGTGGTTGCGACACTGTCCGGCATAGCCGCTGGCACAGTGGCGGCATTGCGGCATAACCGGCTGATCGACCGTGCGGTCATGGCCGTGGCGGTGGTTGGCATTTCCATTCCCAACTTTGTGCTGGCGACATTGCTCATACAGGAGCTCTCGGTGGGCCTGGGCTGGTTTCCGGCCGCCACCTGGCGTACGCCGTGGCACAAGGTGCTGCCGGTGATTGCACTGGCAGTCACGCCCATGGCCATCCTGGCTCGCATCACCCGTTCGAGCATGCTCGATGTACTAACGCAGGACTATATGACGATGGCACGCGCAAAGGGGCTCTCACCATGGCGTATCGTGGTCAGGCATGGCCTGCGCAATGCCCTGCTGCCGGTGGTAACACTGCTCGGAACGCTGGCAGCATCCATTCTGACGGGCACATTCGTGATTGAAAAAATCTTTGCCATTCCCGGCATGGGCCGGTATTTCGTCGATTCCATCAGCACCCGCGACTATCCGGTCATCATGGGCACTACCGTGTTCTATAGCGCCATTCTTGTCTTCATGCTGTTTCTGGTCGACATTGCCTACGGTCTGCTTGACCCGCGCATTGCGCTTCACCGCAAGGGGCAGTCATGAACAGCCCCGCAAGATCGCAAGAGGCGCCAGTCATTACTAGCGAGATGTTCGAGGCGGCCCCGCCCGACCCGCAAGCGGTGGCGCATGTCTTGCGCCCTTCCGTCTCCTACTGGCGCAATGCGTGGTGGCGCCTGCGCAGCAATCCTGCCGCCATCATCGGGCTGGTATTTCTGATCATGCTGATCGTCATGGCGGCGCTTGCCCCCATGCTATCGGCCTGGTCCGTTACTGCCCAGGATCTCAAAAGCCAGAACATGCCGCCGTCATCGCTGCACTGGTTCGGCACCGACGATCTGGGCCGCGATATTTTCGTCAGAACCTGGTACGGCGCACGTATTTCACTGTTCGTCGGTTTCATGGCGGCGCTGATCGATTTTGTAATCGGGGTAACCTACGGCGGCTATAGCGGGTACAAAGGCGGCAAGACAGATATCTTCATGATGCGCGTACTGGAAGTGCTCTATGGACTGCCCTATCTGCTGGTAGTCATTTTGCTGATGGTGGTCATGGGGCCCAGCCTGCTTACCATCATTATCGCGCTTACCATTACTGGCTGGATCAGCATGGCACGACTGGTTCGTGGCCAGGTCTTACAGTTGAAAAACCAGGAGTATGTAACCGCTGCCCGCTCTTTCGGCGCCGGCACGGCGCATATCATTCGCCGCCATCTGCTGCCCAATTCAATGGGGCCGATTCTGGTGCAGATGACGTTGACCGTCCCCACTGCCATTTTCGCCGAAGCCTTTCTCA
>JBOIGK010000531.1:0-3013 GCA_050742695.1 Advenella sp.
TTCATCGCGAGCGCCATTTATCGTCGCATGTTGCGAACCACTCATAAATCGTTCATTTCCTTTAGTGATAAAACACTCGCAGATGAGCGCGACAGCCAGCGCATGCGCTTTCCCCATACAGCATGTGTAGATGCCGCGCACGGCTCTGCCAGCCTTATCGCATTCCCTTCCGCTATGGACTGCTTACGTCGTTGACCTGATTACTCCGCCGGAAAAACAGGCTCGCCCAGATTCTGCATCAGGCGATTGGCCCAGCCGAACACCGATACGGAATGAATCAAATCCAGCATCTCTATTTCGCTAAAGCCCTGGTCCTTCAATACCTGCAAGTTCTCGGCATCAAACCCGGCCACATCGCGCGTGAGGGCTGTCGCGACATCGATAACGGCAGCATCGCGTTCATTTTTTGCTGCGCTAGCAGGATCCACAAACACGTCGTGCACGATTTCATTACGCTTGGCCAGTTGCTCGAAGCGCTGCGCATGCACTGAAGCGCAATAGACGCAACCGTTGATGCGTGAAACCGCCAGGGCGCCCAGTTCGCGATCAGCGCGATTTAACCCGCCTGGCGCATACATGATGGCGTTATAGGTGAATGAGCGCTGATCCAGAATGTGCGGCTCGTGCACCAGCAGCAGATAATAATCGGACGTTTTGGCCTGCGGATGACTCGCTTCCAGTACCTTGTTCTGTTCGGGTGTTGCGGCATTGGCATCCACCACATCCAGCCAGGCTTTCCAGCCCAGCGTCTGGTTGGTAAATCCGTTGACTTTGATTACATCGCTCATGCTGCCTGCTCCAGTTTCTGCATTGCCTTCAATCCGGCTACCAGACGTATCTGGTAGGCCAGAAACCCGATCAATTGCCCAAGTACAACAACGTCCTGCGTAGACATGCCCGATTTTTTCAGCGTCAGCAAGGCTTCTTCGTTGCCTTCTATAGGGTCCAGAATCAGTTTTTTGGTAAATTGCAGAACACTGTTCAATTCAGATTTCACAATATCCTCAACGTGATCTTCTGTCACGATCTGCACCAGCTTGTCGTCGATACCTGCCAGCAGCGCCTGCTCGGTATAGTGCGCTGTGAGCTCGGGCGAGTTCATCAGGCTGCTTGCATACAGGGCAACCAGCCACCGATCCGGCAGCGGCAAACTCAGGTCGGGTGAAAACAGTGCGGCATAGCTTGCCTGCGTGCCGTTTTTAACTTTTTCCCTGAACTGCCGGGCCTGCCAGGTTTACTGTCCGGCTTCAGATTGAGCAGTGTATCGATAAGATCGAATGCCTCTGCGCTTTGCATAATATTTCCTTTGCGTTGTTGCTCTCGAATGCATGACGTATGCAATATGACATTCTAACGGAGACAGCACAAAATTTCGCGCGCCTGTACGCCACCGTTGTTATAGATCGGCAGCTTGGCTATTGCATGTAGTCATATGAATCCAATGCGGCAATTTCATCTTTTATTATTTGCACAACCGCTTTTTGACGCTTCACGGTAAATCTGGCCTCGACCGACGATACGCTGATGGCAAACCTGGGGCATCCACCCCTGTCGGCGATGGCCACTCCCACACCAAGCACACCCTGCACGGCAGCATTGCCAACCGCAGACCAGCCTCGCTCTCGCGTCGCCTTTATCAGCAATCGCAGCTTTTTCACTGAAATTGCCCCATAGGGATAGAGTTTTGGTTCGTTCTCGGCAAGAATACGCTCCCGCTCAAACGCCGGCAGATAAGAAAGCAACGCCAGCCCGGCCGCCCCCACGCCCATCGGCTGTTTGTGATCAATCTGGATGGAAAGAACCTGCAGCGGGTAAGTGCCGATTTCCCGATGGATACATAAAGAATCGGCATTGTCTTGCCTGATCAGAAAAGACGAATCTCCAGTCTTCTCACTTATTTTTCTCAAAACACCCTTAAATAGCTCGGATTCAGCACCAAAATCGGCGATCTGGTTCAGTTTGTCGCGATTGTATGTGTAGCGACCTGTATCCGAGATCTCATTGATATATCCGTTATTGAGCAGAACGCTAACGAAACGGTACACCGTCGGCCGTGATATGTGGGTTCTGGCTGCGATTTGTGCAATCTTCAACCCAGTAGCATCGGCAGTGCTGAGCGCCTCCAGTACCGCCAGGCCGCGTACCAACGTTTTGGGCTCATCCTTGTAATGCATATACGCTCCTTATGTCCAAATTATGGACAAATTGATTTTGTCACAGTATTGAACCTGACTAGAATGCAGCTGCATATCAACGCAATAAAACATAAGACTGGAGACATGATGAAAACAAAATACCTTGGCATGACGGCGCTGACGCTAGCGCTAGCGCTACTGTCAGCCTCCCCTGCTATGGCAGCAGCCTATCCCGATCGGCCAATTAATCTGGTCGTCGGCTATTCTGCGGGAGGCGCCACCGATATCCTCGCAAGGTTGATCGCCAAGGGCCTTTCCAGCCAATTGGGTCAAACGGTTATTGTGGAAAACAAACCCGGGGCCAACAGCAACATTGGCTCTGAATACGTCGCCCGGGCAAAGAATGACGGCTATACCCTGCTGGTGGGGAGCATTGCCAACACAATCAATCGTTCACTCTATAAGAACCTGAATTACGATTATCTGAAAGACTTCAAAAGCGTCGGCTTCATTGCATCCATCGGCAATGTGCTTGTAGTCAATCCGAAAACAAACATCAACTCGGTCGACGAATATATTTCGTATGCAAAAAAGAACCCGGGCAAACTGACCAGCGCCTCGTCAGGCATAGGGTCATCTATTCATATGTCATGTGAGCTGTTCAAGATCCTGACGGGCACGAACATTCTTCATATTCCTTACAAAGGCAGCGGCCCCGCAGTCAACGATTTGCTGGGCGCCCAGGTCGATTCAATGTTTGACAACATCCCTTCGTCTGTAGGAAGAATCAAATCGAACAAGCTCATACCGCTGGCAGTCACAACAGACAAGCGCGATCCCGCGCTCCCTGACGTGCCTACCTTCAAGGAACAGGGGAT
>JBOIGK010000532.1:0-1867 GCA_050742695.1 Advenella sp.
CCGTCCGATTCACACAGCAGAATCGCCTCGGCATCCAGGTCATAACCGGCCTTTACAAAGGGCTCGACCATGTGGGTTGCGCGCTTGTCCATCATTTCAAGACCGGCGGGAATGATGCCCGATCCGATAATATTCTTGACCGCCTCACCCGCCGCCTCAACAGAAGCGAAGCTTGCCATGATGACGCGCGCCAGTTGCGGCTTGGGAATGAGTTTGACCTTGACTTCGGTCACAATGCCCAGCATGCCTTCCGAACCAATAAAGACCGGCAGCAGGTTCAGACCCGGTGCGTCGGGCGCATCGGCGCCCAGTTCCAGAATGTCACCATCAATCGTCACAATCCGCAGGCGAATGACATTATGGACCGTCAGCCCATATTTAAGGCAATGCACACCACCAGCATTCTCGGCAACGTTGCCGCCGATTGAACAGGCAATCTGACTGGACGGGTCAGGCGCATAGTACAGACCATATGCTGCGGCCGCCTCGGACACCGCCAGATTGCGCACGCCAGGCTCAACAATAGCGGTCGCTGCCTGCGCATCGATATGTTTGATTTTATTGAGCTTGGATACGCCCAGCAACACCCCCTGCGAATGCGGCGTCGCGCCGCCCGACAGGCCTGTGCCTGCCCCGCGCGGTACCACGGGCACACCCATTTTTTTACAGGTTTTCAGAACGTGAATGATTTGCTCCTCGTTTTCCGGAAGCACAACCACGCCTGGCATTTCCTTGAAAAGCGTCAGCCCGTCACATTCAAACGGTTTTTTTTCTTCAACACGGGATAGCACACAATGCGCCGGCAGACCGCGATGCAATTCGGCGATCAATTCAGAAAAATCCGGTCCGCTTTCAGCGGCCTGCGGCGCATGTCGCAGCTGCGCACTCACATCCATGACAACCCTTTTTTATGACAACTGGTATAAACGTCAAAGTATACCCTGCCCGGCCACGAACCAAAACGTGATTAACCCTAATGATTGTTCACTCCCGTGGCAAAGCAAAATGACTTCGGGGCATATAATGCCCCGAAACAAGTAGCGGCAGCGACGCGTCAGTTGGCACTGTTGCCGCTGCATTCAGCAAGCAAAATTCAGGTATTGATATCTGTTTTCTGCTCACGGCGTGTACGCACTGCCTGGGCCAGGCGCTCCAGCACCTGGACCGACGCGTCCCAGCCGATGCAGCCGTCCGTAATGCTCTGCCCGTAAGTGAGTTCGACACCCTCTTTCAGATCCTGACGACCAGCAACCAGGTGGCTCTCGACCATGACGCCGAAAATGCGATGGTCGCCGGTTTCGATCTGCTGGGCCACATCGTCGATCACCTGCGGCTGATTCTCATACTTCTTGTTGCTGTTGGCATGACTGGCATCAATCATGATACGGCTGGCCAGACCCGCCTTGGACAACTGCTCGGACATCAGGTTGATGTTTTCGGCGTCATAATTGGGCGCCTTGCCACCGCGCAGAATGACATGACAATCGTCATTACCAACGGTAGAGACGATTGCCGAATGACCGCCCTTGGTTACCGACAGAAAATGATGAGGCTGTGAGGCGGCATTGATGGCGTCGATGGCAATTTTGATATTGCCGTCGGTCCCGTTCTTGAAACCGACCGGGCACGACAGGCCCGAAGCCAGTTCGCGGTGCACCTGGCTCTCTGTCGTCCGGGCACCGATCGCGCCCCAGGACACCAGATCGGCAATATATTGCGGGGTGATCATATCCAGGAATTCGCAGCCGGCAGGCACGCCACTTTCATTGACTTCCAGCAGCAGTTCCCGCGCCAGCCGCACGCCCTTGTTGATATTGAAACTGCCGTCCAGATCCGGATCGTTGATCAGGCCTTTCCAGCCCACGGT
>JBOIGK010000533.1:0-4050 GCA_050742695.1 Advenella sp.
GGCAATGAGGAAGGCTTTTTCACCGGCGGCACGCTGTTTGATAATGTGACGGCTGACATGCGAATCTACAGAGAAGAAATCTTTGGTCCCGTGCTTGCATGCATCCGGGTCAAAGACCTGGGTGAAGCGATCAATCTGATCAATGACCACGAATTCGGCAATGGCGTATCGTGCTTTACCAGCGACGGGCATACCGCCAGAGAGTTTTCACGTCGTATTTTGGTTGGCATGGTCGGCATCAACGTGCCTATTCCGGTGCCGATGGCATGGCACGGGTTCGGCGGCTGGAAAAAAAGCCTGTTTGGCGATATGCATGCCTACGGCGAGGAAGGCGTGCGCTTTTATACACGCCAGAAGTCCATCATGCAGCGCTGGCCCCAAAGCATTGACAAAGGTGCGGAATTTGCAATGCCAACGGCAAAATAATTTCACTTTGTATAGAGGGCCGGTAAACTAGCGTTCATGCACACGCCCGTTCAACCTGGTATCCCTCGCTTTCTGCAGGATGGTGTTTTCTATCAGGAACACCATCCTGATCCTGCATTCGACGACCAGATATATTGTCTCTGGCAATTGCGCTCCACCTGCACGCTACCCAGCGATTGCCACTACCTGGTGGTACCAGACGCGTGCATTGATCTGGTCTTTGATCTGTCCGGGCAAGCCGAACAAGGCGTTCTGATCATGTCGCCTGGCCTGCGCGCACTTGACCTGAACCTGGGGCGACAGTTTGATTATTGCGGAATTCGACTTTACCCCGGTGTCTGGCGCAGTTCGCAACATATTATCGCGCAATCGCAGACCTTTTGCTCGCTGGGCGGCGTAGACACGTCGGCCTTCACCCATCAGTTAAGCGCATGTTCAGAAGCGGACCAGCGACAGATGCTGCAACATTTCGTGCGCGAGCTCACCATGCACGGCACCGTCAACGACACGGCCTGGATGCCACAATTGCTGGCGCAAGCGGACCGCTTGACCTGTGTGGACGATTTGGTGGGCGTATCCGGCTACAGCCGCAGACAGTTACAGCGGCTCTTCCCTGAAAAAACCGGGTTCTCGGCCCACGATTTTCTGAAGATCCTGCGCTTTCACCAGGCGCTGGCCAATCAGCGCATTGATGCCTATACCGATCAGTCGCATTACATTCGCGAATTCAAGCGCATCACAGGTATTACACCCGTAGCATTCCGACGGCAATACCGCTAGGAAAACAACGCTCCCGCCAGAAACAGGGCAGGGCCGGGTGGCGCCAGCCATGGCCGAAATATACAATACAGACCAGGTCAGACAGCCTATGATCATGCCTGCAATTTAGGAGCCCATGATGAAAAAAGTCTATTCAATTGTGATTACCGAAAAACTGCAGCCTTGTGCCGATTTCTACACGCGCCATTTTGCTTTTAGCGTCGTCTTCCAGGAAGATTGGTATGTTCATCTTGTACATGAAGCAAGCGGCGCCGAACTGGCTTTCATGACTCCGAACAGCGGCAACCAGCCACCGCAACTGCACGCAGCCTACCAGGGAGCTGGTATTGTCTTGAGCATTGAAGTTGACGATGCAGAAAAGGAATATCGCCGGCTGACAAAAAGCCAGGACTGCAACATCTTCCTGCCCATAAAGGATGAACCCTGGGGTCAGCGTCATTTCATGTTGTCGGACCCTGCCGGCGTCTGCGTAGATGTCGTCGAACAGCGCGATAGCGGCGGGCAGACGACATAATCGGCAGTGCGAGTGAAGTTCAGGCCCCGGGACTGACTGACTTAGGCAGTACGACAATCGTGCCCTGGGCTGTGGCGCACAGTTTTTCCTCGCCGTCCTTCACAACAAACAAATCGCAGCGCGTAACGGCCTGGGTGCGCCCCTTATAGACTACGTGTCCTTTGGCCACAAGTACCTCTCCGACGGCAGGCCGCAAGAAATTGATCTTGAATTCAGATGTGATAACTGGAATACCGTAGGCAATGCCAGCAGCAAAGGTAAGCGCGGTATCGGCGGCGTAGCCGAGCACCCCGCCGTGCACCGAGCCCAAATGCTGCATGAGGTTACCGTCAATGGAGATACGAAACTCGCACGTGCCATCTGCCGACGCATGCGCGGCCTCGGTTTTCAATAGCGTACTAAACGGCTGCCGGGCCAGAATGCCCCGTACCCTTTTCAAGACATCGTCGTTGCTGACAGTCTGATTCATGATCTCATTTCCCAATGTTAGGTAAGGCTTCAGCTACGGTCATCGCGTGTCTATCAGTGTCACCATCTGCCCTGTCGCTGCGTTTTAGCACCGTGCTTTATCGCTGAACCTGATGCTCCATCTGGTGTACATAATAATAAAACCGTCGCCAAAGCAACAGCGCAGTGGCACTCAGCCCGATGAAAAACCCCAGCCAGATACCATTGACGCCCATATGAAAGATATAGGTAAAGACAAGCACAACAGGTACACCAATCAACCAATACCCCACCATGGTCAGCACAAATGTATCACGGGCCTTGAGAATGCCGCGCATAGCGCCCACCGCCAGATTTTGCTGGCAATCGGCAAATTGCAGCAGCGCAGCCAGAGCCAGCAGGGGAACGGCAATCCGCAGAACACCGCCGACATTTTCCGTATTTTCATCCAGAAACAGGCCGATCAGGGTTTGGGGTATGGTCACATAAATAATGGCGACAACGCCCATCGCCACAAAGCCCATCCGGATAATCGCCTTGGCCAGCAAGCGCAAGCGTGATGTATCGCGCTGTGGCAAAGCATGACTCATATGAATGGACACCGCATGGGACAAGCCGATGGAAACCATGAATGCAATATTCACGTACTGGAATGCAAGGGTATGGGCCGCCAGACTGGCCGCGCCAAGCGTGCCGGCGACGAGCGTCAGCACCGAAACAAACCCTGCTTCGCTGGCATAGGCCGCACCGGTGGGCAACCCCAGCCTGAAGGTGTCACGAATAAACAGTCTGGATTGGGTCGAGCGCAACGAGACGGTGCCGGGCGTAGGCAACCGCAGCACCGGCGCCAGCAGCCTGTCGCGACGCACCAAGGCGTAAAACCCCACGGCCATTAGCGTTTGAGTCAGCAACGTTGCCAGGCCCACACCCGGCAACCCGAGTCCTGTCCAGGTACCGACGCCAAACACAAACAGCAGATTCAGGCCAATATTAACCAGAACGGCGAGCAGCGTAATCAACAATAAAGGACCTGGACGCTTGAGCGCCACCGCCGCATTGCGCAAGACCTGCAGCCACAGCAGTGGAATAAGGCTGGGCGCCAGAAAAACCAGGAGCGAATAACCCAGTGACAACAATTGCGGGTCCTGTCCCAGATAGCGCAAGAAAGGAAAGGCCAGCAGCATGAAGGCGGCCATCACTGCACCGCAGGCCGTTGCCAGCAGCAAGCACAGGCGCACTTGGGAAGCCAGGCGGGCCTTGACACTGATACCGCCTCTGGCCCAAGTCTGCGCGAACAGATTGCCCACCGGGGTAACCAGCCCGACACTGGAAGTTCTGAGCAATCCGAAGAGCGTAATGGCAATGCCGCCGGCCGCGATCTCTGTCGGGCCGAGCATGCCCATCATAATCAGGTCGGTGGTGGTCAGGGCGATCGAAGCCAGTTGCATCAGGACCAGGGGCCAGGCAAGAAAAGCAATCTCTTTGACAGTCGTACCAGCTTTCACAACACACCAAATGCAAACAACGCAGAAAATTTGAACCAGTATATGATATCCGAAATTATTTTTTTTCAGCCCGCAATGTGGCAAGGTTGCCACCTGCTATCCTGGCCAAAACCCTAACTGTCAACATATTCGAACTGGGCTCGCAGCATTTCATAGATATGAAGCGTCAGCGGGCTGATGGTGTCCTTGCGCGTAAGCAAGCGATAAGTCACGAATGGCAATGGCGGCAAGCCCTCGGCCTGGCCAAGTACACGCATATCCGGGCCCAGGAACTCAACGCTTCGAACGGTCACCCCCAGCCCGGCACGTACTGCCGCCTTAATGCCCACCAGCGACGGAGCCAGGTAATTGATATGCCACTTTATCTGTGTACCTTCC
>JBOIGK010000534.1:0-3199 GCA_050742695.1 Advenella sp.
GGTGTCATCGTCATACGCGGCCAGTGTTTGTCACCTGAACAACAAGTGGCATTCAGCCAGCGCTTCGGCGCACTGGACCGATACATCCTTGATAAATACAACCTGGCAACGCAGCCTGAAATTTTTGTCGTTTCGAATGTGATCGAAAACGGCAAATCCGTCGGGCTGGCAGATGCCGGTCGCTATTGGCACAGCGACATGTGGTCGATACCCAATCCGCCGCGAGGGTCGATGTTGCATGCGCTGGAAGTGCCACATGCAGATGATGGAACGCCCCTGGGCGACACATGCTTTGCCAGCATGGCAGCGGCATACGATGGCCTGCCAGTGGAGCTTCGTTCGCGGATTGAAGGGCGGCGGGCATTTTACAGCACACAAAAGCTGGTGGAATTTCGCCAGCGCACAGCAGGTGCGCTTTCAATGGAGGCGCAAGAGGGCTATGCCGAGCGAATGGCGCATATGACACCTGAAATAGAGCACGAACTTGTGCGCAGGCATCCGCGAACCGGGCGTAAATGTATTTATTATAGTGAGGGTGCGATCAGCCATATCGTTGGCATGACGCAGGAGGAATCGGCGCCAGTGCTTGAAGCCGTACGCAAGCATGTATTGAAGCCGGAATATGTCTACCGTCATCGCTGGCGTGTGGGAGATATCGTGATGTGGGACAACATCTCCTGCATCCACAAGGCAATCGCTGACTTTGACCTGCCCCTGCGTCGGCGCATGCACCGTACAACCCTTGCTAGCCTGGCGGTGTCGTGATGGTAAATATAGAAAAAATCACTACACGCATTGTTGCTCTGCCGCTGGAGCGACCGATCCAGCATGTTTATCTTGGAGCGCGTACGCAGTTCGCGACGTTGATCGTGCAAGTGTACACTACTGACGGCTGCATCGGTTTCGGTTACGCATCAATTGAAAGCGTGCCCATGGTGTCGGCGGTCAGGTGTATTGTGCAAGGGCTGGCGCCTTACATGAGGGGGCAAGATGCGCTGCGCCGGGAATCGCTCTATGAACGAATGTGGCAACTGACCGTCGATCTGCTGCATGATGGTGCGGTCAACTTGGCACTGGCTGCCATCGACGTGGCGCTATGGGATATTGCCGGTAAACAGGCTGGCATGCCCTTGTGGAAACTACTTGGTGGTTTCCGGCAGGCAGTCCCCGCTTATGCAAGCTGGACATTATGGCGTCACATGAGTCTTGCTGAGCTTGAATCGGAGGGCTGTGATGTAGTGGCAAAGGGCTATCGCGCCATGAAGCTGCGTCTGGGTGGCAGCCGTTCCTTGGGCGAGGATATCCAGAGGGCGAAAGCGTTGCGGACGGCAGTTGGTCAGGACGCCATCATCATGGTCGATGCCTTGTGGGGGATGACGGTGGATCAGGGCTTGAGGTTGGCACAGGCCCTGGCAGAGCTGAACTATGCCTGGCTCGAAGAGCCAGTCCGGGAGGGCGATTTCACGGGATTGGGCAGGACACGTGCAGCACAGGCCCTGCCCATCGCCGGCGGCGAACGCATCTCGCGCGTGACAGGCATCGATAGTCTTGCTGCCGTGGTAGATCACGCTATCCTGGATGCTCATCATTTGGGCGGTATTACTCCGTGGCTCAAGGCCGCCGCAGCAATAGAAACGCACAACCTGCCACTGTCAGCTCATTCGCATCCTGCCGTGCACATGCATTTGCTTGCCGCTGCGAGAACAGGTGCATGGATAGAGTTTATGCCGTGGTGGGATTTGCTTTTCATTGAACCTCCCCAGCCCCAAGATGGGATGTTACATTTAAGCGACAAACCCGGTCTCGGTCTGGAGCTCGATGAGTCAGCAATAGCGCGCTTTAATGTAGGTGGCCGAGAGTGAGCTTCGATCAAACTTATGTGGTATCTCCTTACCTAAACTAGTCAAACAAAGCAGTTTATTGGTTAATAAGAGGCGTTTAATAATCGACAGACTTTATTGCCTGCCAACAGACTGTTGTCTTACTCATCAGTTCTGGTGGGTTTTGATTGGAAACGATGGACCGAAGTGATCAAGGCCGCGAATATTTCTCTTGATTGAAATTCGAATCTTATTGCAGCGAATGCGTTGTCCAGGTAGTCAATTACAACCATCAAGGTTTTTACACAGCGATCGATACCTGCTGCTGTTCGGCCAAGTGGATATCGGGAATACTCACGACAACCAATGCCTGTGCGGGCTTGCCAATTGATCTGGACCTATGTGGTATTGATGCATTGAAATAAAGAGAATCCCCGGTTTCGAGCCTGACTACGCGATCTTCGAATATTACCTCCATAACACCAGCTACGAGAAAGATGAATTCTTCACCTGCATGGCTCGCAAGATCTGTTTTTTCATTGACTGATGTTGGCGGCGTCATAATGAAAGGCGCCATGGCCTTTTGGGTACGGCTGGCAGCGATGGCTTCATAAACGTAACCTTCACGCTCTTTTGAGCGGGTAAAGGGTATGCGCTCGCCCGCTTTGACTAAAACGATATCGTCATCCTGTGCCTCCTCACCGATTAACTGCTCGGCACTTCGACCCAAAGCTTGCGCCAGCTTGAGCAAGGTTGCAATTGTGGGTGAAGACAGGCCGCGCTCCAGTTTTGAAAGATAGCTTTTGGTAATTCCTGCCCGTGTTGCAACTTGCTCCAGGCTAAGCCCATTGAGCTTGCGAAAAACGGAGAGGCGCTCGGCTAAAAAATTCTGGTCGGGCGATTTTTTGCTGATTCGTGTTCTGGCCGCTGGGGAGTCTGGTGGTATTTTTGTTTGCACTGCATTCTCTTAATCTACGTTGTCCGTTTATTGTAAATCAATTATCGTGTCCTAAATATCATAAAGGTTGCATATATGACACTCGAGTGTCATAATTGGCGCGAGTACCCAATTTAGCGCGAGTACCCAATACCAAAATATATTAGGAGAATAACGATGATGAAAATATGCAAGGCCGGGATTGGCGTTCTGGCTCGTTCTGTTGCGGTATATGTTTTTGGCATTTCTGCGGCATTTGCTGCATACCCGTCCGGGCCGATCACGCTGATCGTCCCCTTTGGCGCGGGCGGAATAACAGATTTAGTGGCAAGGGCCACTGCCAAGGTACTTTCAGATCAACTTAAACAACCAATCATTGTTGATAACAGGCCCGGAGCAGGGGGCAATATCGCCGCAGGACGACTTAAACATGCCAAACCAG
>JBOIGK010000535.1:0-12633 GCA_050742695.1 Advenella sp.
TGAACAATATCAAGAACACCTCGGTGGGACTGACCATCGGCCTGATTGAACTTACCGCCAGTGCCCGGTCCATGCAGGAGTTCTCGTTTCAGGTCTTTGAGGCTTTCACCGCTGCAACGCTGATCTACCTGGTGGTGAACCTGTCTGCTGTGGGGGTTATGCGACTGATCGAGTCAGCCGTGATACCTGGACGCTCGTTCAGAAGCCTGCTGCAACGTAATCGACGGGTGAATCGCCATGCTTGACTCATTCGACTTTAGCGTGATCGTCCAGGCCTTGCCGTTTCTATTTGGCGTAGGCATGGTCTTCACAGTCAAACTGACGCTCCTGTCTATGGTGGGTGGGCTGATATTGGGAACGCTGTTGGCGCTTATGAGGCTGTCGCACTCTGCTACCCTACGCACAGTCGCCGGCGTTTATGTCAACGTTATTCGTTCTATCCCGCTGGTGTTGGTAATTTTCTGGTTCTTCTTTCTGGTGCCGTATATCGGAGGCTGGATAATGGGTTCGGACACGCCTATCGAAGTGGGGGCGTTCAGTTCGGCACTGGTTACATTCGTTATGTTCGAGGCTGCATATTACTGCGAAATCATACGGGCCGGCATCCTGGGTGTTTCACGCGGACAGGTACAGGCAGCACAAGCGTTGGGCATGAACCACCGCATGGCGATGACATACGTGATTCTTCCACAGGCAATAAAAAGCATGCTGCCCCTGCTGTTAACGCAATCCATTATTCTTTTGCAAGAGGTTTCGCTTGTGTACGTAGTTTCAATCACCGACTTTGTCGGCGCCGCTGCCGCGATTGCGCAGCGTGATGGGCGTCTGCTGGAAATGTATCTGTTCGTCGCGGTGGTCTACTTTTGTATCTGCTTTACGCTTTCATCCCTTGTCAGACGCATGCGTCAATTTCAAAATGGCTAAAAAATATGATCGAAATAAATAATATTTCCAAGTGGTACGGCAATTTCCAGGTACTGAACCAATGTAGCGCGGCCGTCAGCAAGGGCGAAGTGGTGGTTGTGTGCGGTCCTTCCGGATCGGGTAAGTCAACCCTGATCAAGACGGTAAACGGTTTGGAACCTATTGATCAGGGCACTATCGTGATCGATGGCGTTTCGGTTGCTGCGAAGGAGACGAATCTGCCGCAACTGCGCGCTCGCATTGGCATGGTGTTCCAGGGCTTCGAGTTATTTCCCCACCTGAGTGTTCTTGATAATATGCTTCTGGGTCAGATGAAAGTGCTAAAACGTGATCGCGCATTGGCCGCCGGCAAGGCACTTGAATATCTGGATCGGGTAGGTCTGGCAGGGCACGCGTCAAAATTGCCTGCCCAGCTCTCGGGCGGACAGCAACAACGCGTTGCAATTGCGCGGGCGCTGGCAATGGATCCCATCGCGATGCTGTTCGATGAACCTACATCTGCACTGGATCCGGAGATGATCAACGAAGTACTGGACGTCATGGTCGGACTGGCGCGTGACGGCATGACCATGATGGTGGTGACGCACGAAATGGGTTTCGCTAAAAAAGTGGCCGACCGGGTTATTTTCATGGACGGCGGCGCCATTGTTGAGGACTGCGACAAGACCGCATTCTTTAATGAGCCGCGGTCCCGGCGAGCACAGGATTTTCTTGGGAAGATTATCCATTAGGCATGATGTTGTGAGCAACTTGCTGCGCCAACGTGTTGGGCGCCGCGTAAAAATGTGAGTGCGTTGATGAGGTTTATGGTATTGCGCGTTAAGCGAGGGTATACGTCGTTAGCGGGGGGATATGATGTGTGGATTTGTTCATTCGCCGCCGGCCTTTTCAGACGTTCACCTAATCATCTTTGTTCGCCGAATGGGCACGGGAGAACTCCCTGGCCGCCATTAGTACCGGCATGAGACGACGCCCCGAGTCAGTAAGGCTATATTCGACACGGGGCGGCTGTTCGCCGAAGTCTCTCCTTGCGATCAGACCGTTTTCTTCAAGTTCCCTCAGATGCTGCGTCAGCATTTTCTGTGAAATGCCCGGGATGTCTCGCAATAATTGCAAGGTCCTCATTGACGGCTCTGCGAACAGACGAAACAGAATCGGCAGCTTCCATCGCCCGCTGATCATGTGAATGACGTTGCTTACATGCGCGACCGATCCGTCCACGCCAAGGCAGGCATCCCTTTGCTCTGGTGCCACAGGTACTTTTAAGTGCGTAATTGACTCGTTCATTGACTGTCCTCTAGTATTCAATACTAGCGTTAACATGGGAGCTGCAGTGTGGATTTGAAACTTGATGGAAAAATTGCGCTTGTTACCGGAAGCAGCAAAGGGATTGGTGAAGCGGTAGTCCGAGGGCTTGCGCGCGAGGGCGTCATTGTTATCGTCCATGGTCGCAACCGGGTTGCCACGGAAGCCGTCGCGCATGAAATTACCGCGGACGGCGGGCGTGCTTATGCCGTGGTTGGCGATCTGACGGATGAAGATGACGTGCAGCGTCTTGTCCAGGAGGCGCAGGCTTTCATCAAGCCAGTGGACATTCTTGTCAATAACGCAGGCGGCTCTGGCGTAACGGAAGACTGGACAACCACGCGCCCTGAAACCTGGGCGTCGGGCTACGACCGAAACGTGCTTGCGGCTGTCCGGGTCACGACGCGTGTTCTACCCAGTATGCGAGCGGCGCGATGGGGGAGGGTCGTGAATATCTCCAGTCTTGCCGCGATGATGCCCCCGCCCACGAGGCCTGACTATGCGGCGGCCAAGGCAGCCATGATCGCAATGACCGCTTCCCTTGCCAAAGCGGTCGCCAAGGAAGGCATTACTGTAAATACCGTGATGCCGGGAACCATCCATAGTGTTAGCCTTGATCAGGCCTTCCGGAAGGTGGCGCTCGACAAAGGGCTGGCCGCAGAGGCGCCCTGGAGCGAGGTGGAAAAAATAGTACTGCCGCTGTTCGCCCAAGTGCCAATGGAGCGGGTCGGAACGCTGGAGGAAATTGCAGATGCTATTGCGTTCCTGGTGAGCCCGCGCGCCAGTTATATTACCGGGGCGAACCTGAGACTGGATGGGGGATTGTGGCCGGGGCTTTAGGCATCGGACCGGGTTCTGGTCCGGCAAGGCAAGATGCTGTCACCTTACTACATCTTGAATATCGGGAGGCAGGGCGCGCAATCTTCGCTGTTTCCCGATGGATGCGGCCTGTCGTGATTCAAATATGAACCGCTGATGAACGTTACCCGATCCTGTGCCCCTTACTCCGGGTTCAAAGCCAATTTATCCACATCGTATTCAAAAATCCACGAATAACGCTCAATGATTTTATCGTCGCTCCATTCATTTGAAATATAGCGTTCGGCATAGTCATCGTCGGCGAGCAAGGGGTTGTGAAAACGCTTTGCATTTTCTGCGGAACCGGTCACGATACGGTTTGTTCGTTGTTTCCGTAATGATTGATAGGCTTTCAGTTTCTGTTCGAGCGGCGACTCCAGCTCATCCAGGCAGCGGGCCAGAACGTATCCGTCTTCAATGGCCATGGCCGCACCAGAAGCCAGCATAGGCAAGGTCGGATGGCAGGCATCTCCCAACAGCGCCACGCGCTGCGATGTCCAGTTCTCTAGCGGATCCCTTAGCATCAGCGCCCACTTGTACGGACGATCAAGGTTGCTGATCATTGTGGCGATATTCTCGTTCCAGCCTTTGAAATCATTCATGCATTCGTCTATGGTCCCGATTTCGTTCCAGGATTCGACCTGCCAGTCTGACCGTTCTACAATACCGACAAAATTGATCAGCTCACCGCGGCGTAGCGGATAGTGAATGGCGTGTGCGCCAGGTCCGACCCAGTTTGTAGGTACTGGTTGCCGCAACGCATGTGGCAGTTTGCTTGCCGGAATTACGCCTCGCCAGGCGATCAGACCGGAGAACCGGGGATCATCCGGGCCTGTAAGCTGCGAACGTACGCAGGAGTGCACTCCGTCGGCACCCACGAGCAAATTGGCGGCAACGCGCCGGCCGTTCTCCAGCACGATTGTAATTTGAGATGAGTCTTCCTCAAATGAGGTTACTTTGGAGTCCAGACAAATGGCTTCAGGATCAAGTGATCTGACTTTTTCAACCAGCAGTCGGTGCAAGTCCGCCCGATGTACGGTGTAGTACGGAAAGCCAAAGCGTGCTACGGCGTCCTGGCCCAGATCAAATAAAGGCCATTGCTTGCCACTTTTCCACAGCCGGATTGCTTTGCCGGTGGGTACGCTGGCCACTGTTTCCAGTGCTTTGCCCAGTCCCAGATTGAACAGAACCCGATTGGCGTTAGGACTCAATTGCAGCCCGGCGCCTACCTCGCCCAACTGTTTTGCCTGCTCAAGAATCAGGACAGAATAGCCTTTTTTTATTAAAGACAAGGCCGCGACAAGGCCGCCAATGCCGGCGCCGGCAATGGCAATATCATACTTTTTTGCTTTCAATTACTTCTCCTGCAATGACACGCCGGCTTCTTTTGCTACGCGCGTCCACATATCCAGATCATGTTTGAGTGTGTTTTTGAAATCGGCG
The DNA here is from genome assembly GCA_050742695.1 of Advenella sp. Lineage (GTDB taxonomy): Bacteria > Pseudomonadota > Gammaproteobacteria > Burkholderiales > Burkholderiaceae_B > Advenella. The sequence continues at coordinate 4,531 of JBOIGK010000535.1, forward strand.
GGTGTATCGCCAACCGTCGTGAGCCCCAGTGTGCTGATTTGTTTTTGCACTGAGGTCGTGTTGGATGCCTTGGCCAGTGCGCCTGAAAGTTTATTGATAATGTCGGGCGGCGTTCCCTTTGGCGCGACAAGACCAAACCAGGAATAGGCAACAAGGGGCTTTCCGGTCACTTCCTTGAAAGTAGGAACCTTGGGCAAATCCGGATGCCGCGCTTCGGATGCGATGCCATAGGCGATTACTTTGTCGGCCTTGATATATTGGGCGAGCAGCGGCACTGTATCAAAAAGCAGGTCGATCTGCCCGGATAATAAATCAGTCAGGGCCGGGGCCCCGCCCTTATATGGCACATGTAATAGATTCGCCGAATATTCGGACTTGAACATAGCCGACGTCAAATGCCCGATCGAGCCATTGCCGGCTGACCCGATAGTCAACTGACGGCCTTTTGTTTCACTTAGCAAAGCCCGAAGGTCGGCGGGGCTATCTTTCCCCTTTTTTCCGACAAGCAGCATTGGGCCGCGCACCGCCGTTCCAATTGCTTCAAAGTCGTTTAACGGATCAAACTGGATATTCTTGTTAATGGCCGGGGCAACCACCATGCTGCTTGTACCGCCCCATAACAGGGTATATCCGTCAGGCGGTTTGCGGGCGACTGATGCGGAGCCCACAACGCCACCGGCGCCAGGTTCGTTGCGTATCACTATCGGTTGTCCCAATTCCCGGGACATGGCCTCTCCAAACAGCCTGGCCGTCATATCTGTTGGACCTCCCGGTGGAAAGGGCACAACTAATGTGACAGGTTTGTCGGGGTACGCTGCATTGGCGGCCTGGGCGGCGGCAGATATTACGCAACACGCTGTAGATACCAGGAGCAATGCCGGACGCAATAACGGACGATAGAGTTTCATGGGTTTGCCTCATATAAGAATTATTCGACTATTTAATCAGGCATCATTAAATTTGTAAAATTCATATATTCTTTCAAGGTACAAATAAAATTTGTTAATTGATACGCGAAAATGCAGACATGAACATTTCCTTCAAACAGTTGAAAGGGTTCATTGCCGTGGCCAGGCATGAAAATTTCACAAGAGCGGCCGAAGAAGTCCATTTGACGCAGGCGGGCATCAGTGCGTTGGTTCGCGATCTGGAGGCGCAATTGGGATTTGATCTGTTCCTTCGAACGACCCGCAAGGTTGCGCTAACGGACAATGGCCGTGATTTTCTTGTGACCGCTCAAAACGTGAGCAGTGAAATGGAAAACGCCATTCGGCGATTGAACATGGTGGATCGCAACCAGCAACAGCGGCTGATTGTTGGCGTGACTCCGTTGGTGGCCGGTTACGTTATGCCAGATGTGATGCTGGCGTTCAATGCGCTGCAATTGGGGGTGACGCTGGAAGTGTTGGAAATTGATCGAAGTGCAATGAGAGACAAGGTAGAGTCCGAGGTCATCGATGCGGCATTTGGTGCATTTTTTGAGGTGGGTTCGGGTATTCGGCGCAAGCAGATTATGGCATCCTCGCTATCTCTGGCTGTGCCTGGACGCATTGATCGCAAGATGAGCGCGGTCGGTTGGAAAAATTTGCCAGAAGGGGCCTACATTGCGTTGCCGCCAGACAATCCCATACAGCAAAAGGTATTGCGCAAACTGCACGCGCATGACGTCCGGCTGAACTGGTCTGCGACGTATTCCCATATAGAAACCGTGATTGGCATGGTGGAAAAAGGTCTGGGCTATGCACTGTTGCCAGGGTTCTCCTCTGTGATCACTAAGCGCAAGTCTGTTTCACTGATTCCCATCGATCCGGTAGAACATACTAATTACTACTGCATCACGCTGGCAGGCAAAAAAGCATCGCGGGAACTTCTGGCGCTGCAGAAATTGTTCTCGGACGCCTTCAGGGGACATCGCAACTAGTATTGCAGTGGTGCCGTTGGCTGGGTAGCAACACTAGCAGGCGAATACCGTAGCGCGTCAGAGCTCAGGACCTGTTATCCTGCCTGACCGGCACTCACATCACTCCACATCCAACGGCACAACGCTGCCGCCTTCGGCCTGCAAGCGGGACAGATAACTCGCGTGATCGACAACCTGAAAAGGAAAATACAATCCTGGCGGCGTTGGTGCCTTGCCGTCCAGCCCGGTCAGTCGCTCCAGGATCATGCTGACTCCCAGTGCGGTCAGGGGTGCGGCGCCCCCCGGATGGAAAACGCCATGACGGGTGTGTAGCGGGTTGCCGTCACGGTCGGTGCCGGCCATTTCAATAATGATTTCCGTCGATTTAGGTTCGCCACGACGCCGTGATGAACTGACATCGACGGCCAGATTAAATTGCACGTCCGACGCTCCGGTGGCGACCGCCAGGCCAGCAACATCGATAGATGAGAAGCCAGTGCCTTGCACTTTGGTGCCATCGATTGCCCGGAATTGGGCTTTGGCATCGTCGTTACTGCGCCAGATATAGCTGCCGTCACGGCGGGTGAAGGCAGCGGGCATCATCCTGCCCAGTCGCTCAAAATCCTCGGCAACCGCCGGGCCACCTTCATCCTGCTCATCAACCAGCGCGTTGAGCGTGATCTGCAACTGTGCAAAAGGCTTGGCACACGTTAATGCGGCGATAGTTGTGGCGCCGACCAGCCATTCATAGCCCAGGACAATCGTCGCCGTACCGGGCGAATGCATATAGGTTGCCACTTCAGGGGCAATTTCATAAATGCCCGAAGAGATGCTCAGGTGCGGCACCCCACGACTTTGCGCGAAGCGCAGACTGGCCAGGCGGTGGTCGGCGTAGAAGACCGCAACAGCGCTGACCCGACGGTCACCTAGACCGAGATCGGTGGCACGGGAATCGATTGCCACGCCCTCGGCGTTTCCGATCTCGCTGGCCGCCCGGCGACTTTTAACCAGATCGCGACCGCCGATCAGTAAAGGCACATTTGGGTACATGGCGCGCAGCGCACTTGCGGTCTGGCGCCCGATCGCGCCGGTACCGCCCATCAGGAGAATAGCGTCTGAAGTCATTGTCATATGTCCTTGAAGAGGGTTAGAATCTACTAAAGGTAGGATAAACCTACTAAAAGTAGCTTAACCTACTAAAGGTAGGTTGTGCAAGGAGAAATTTTGACTGTGGTTAACCCTTCCAATCAGAATGCCCTGAAGGCGCCGGCAAAGACAGCTGCCAGGACGCCTTCAACAACGGCTTCAACAACGCCAGCGCGCCGGCTGCCCAAAGAAGCGCGGCGGCAGCAGTTGCTTGCCACGGCCCTCGTGATCATCCGCGATGAAGGTGCAGATCGGCTCACACTGGGCAATCTGGCCATCCGTGCCGGTGTCTCCAAGCCCGTGGTGTACGAACATTTCGGCACACGCTCGGGTCTGCTCATTGAGCTATACAGGTGGATCGATACTGAGCGGGTAAGCGCATTTCAAGCGGCAATGGCTGCCCAAACGCGAGGCCAGGAGGAGACCATTCGCCTGCTGGCGACCACCTACATCCATTGCGCGACGGACATTACTGATGATTTTCATACCGTGGGCGCAGCTTTGGCCGGGAGTGAAGAGAAGGCGGCCGTTTTCCAGGAACTGCTCAATAACGTGATCATGATGTTCGTCGCGGTCCTCAAGCCTTTCAATACCTTGCCTGCGGGCGAGCTGGAAAAACGCTGCATTGGCTTTGTGGGGGCGGGCGAGGCACTGTCGTCCGCATTGGTGCGTGGGGCACTGGACGCGCGTGAGGCCGAGACTGTCTTTGCATCGTTGATTAGCGGAGGAATGGTTGCACCTTGACGTGCGCATTGCGCCCTGCACCCAAACCCAAACCCAAACCCAAACGGTCAGCCTGTATAGTCCAGCGTCCAGCATCAAGCGGCCAGCACGAACACCTTCGGCTGGCTTGGTACGGCACGGATACCCACCATATTGAAGGTATTTTGCAGCGTGATGCTGGTCAGACGCGTGGCGGGCAGGCCGCGTAGCAGTACGGTAAAGGCTCCGGTCAGATCGCGCTTAAGGCTCATGACAGTGTGGGACACCACACCACCGATTACGCCCGGAATATCGCCCAGGCTGATGGGCGTAAAGGTCATCATATTGTGCGCAGGGGCAAAGCACTTCAGGATATTGAAGCAGATGGGGATAGCCATCATACCCATCGCAATATTCGGGTAGGGGATGGGAATCGCGGGAGGGGTCAGGCAGACATCGGGAAATGCCAAGTCCAGTCCGAACATTTGGGTATTTGCCAGCATATTAACTCCAGTTTGCGCCAGACTGCAGATGGGCGCTAAAAAGTTCAGCTTCGAAAAATTCCGGGTCTTTTTCAATAACACCCGGTTGCTTTTTCAGGGACACATCCGTAACCAGAGCACGGTGCAGCCGCGTACGTGAAAATGTGGTTTGAATCCAGAGAATGCCACTTAGGTTGGCACCCGTAAAATCTGAAAATGACAGATCGCTTTGGCTAAAATTGGCATTCTCGCAATTGGCCTGATGGAACACACTCATATCCAGCAAAGCCCGAGAAAAATTACAATCGGCAAGACACGATTCAGGCCACAAGGTCTGGTGCAATTGGGCATCGGAAAAATCGGCCCCCGTCAGATCAGCCAGGGGGAACAGCGTATTGGGCGCCATGGCGCCCCGGAAGTCAGCCGCCTGCAACTGGCAGCCCTTGAAACTGCACTGCGGCAGTTCGGCCTGGGAAAATTTTGCGCCTTTAAGTGATGAGTCAATGAATTGGCACGCCTGCAAGCGCCGACGGGACAGGTCCACGCCATCCATATGACATTCGAAAAACACTGTCCGGTCAAAACCGGTGTCAGCCCACGCCAGCTGGGTCAGGTCACAGTGCGTGAACGTGAATTGCTCCAACAAGTTGCCGCTTAGATCTGCATCGGTCAGATCGTTGTCGTCCATAAGCGTCATGACATTGTGCTCGAAAAGAACACGGCAGCCCTGCATATTGCATTTGCGAAAAACCGAGTTTTCACTTGTGATGTGCTCGAAGTTGCAGTTGGCCAGGGTGGATTCATTGAATTGAGTGACATCCAAAATGCCGTTTGCAATATTGCACTCTTGCATATGGCAATTGGTGAACAAAGCGAGGGTGAGATTGCTTGAACTCAAGTCGCATTTTTCAAAGCGACATTGAAAAAAAACTGCTTCGGCCAGGTTGGCGCTCTTTATGGAAACCTGTTTGAATGTTACCTCCTGGAAGGTCATGGCTGAAAGGTCTTGCCCGTCCAGGTCAAAGTCTATGACCTGATCGTTCAGTGACTCGCCGATTCGAGAAAGTTCACAAAGTTGCGCAAGCGTAATCATGAGTCATTTTCCTGGAGATTGCGCAACGGATACAGATTGGCTTCTGTGGTGAAGGCCCGGTCCAGGTTGGTCGTTTCGTCCAGGCGGGCGCCACCCAGGTTGGCACGAAAAAAGTTTGCTTTTGAAAAATTGGCATGCTCCAGGTTTGCCTGGGTCAGCGTTGCCTGTATCAGATTGGTGTGTTCACCCCGGGCATGTCGCAGATCGGTGCGGACAAAAAGAGTGTCCCTGGCGGTCATTTTGCTCAGCGTGCTACCTTGCATGGAACATTCGGACAAATCCGTCATGCTCATATCAGCATGTGTAAAGTCCTGGCCATTTAGGTGCAGTCCTCGCAGATTGCATTGCTTGAACTGCGAGTGAGCAAACGAACAGTCCTGCACGGTGGTGTGATAAGCCATCGCGACATTGATGAATTTGCCATATCCGAAAACTTCGCCTTGCAGTGCGCTTTTGACGAAGTGGCTGCTGTCCAGTACAGCGCCAGCATATTGGTTTCGTGTCAGTTGTGATTGCACGAAGGTTGTGCGCGTCATACGTGCGCCCATCACATTTTCAGTAAATTCGCATTCGGTAAAAATGCATTGAAGCAGTGCGGCATCTTTAAAGGAACACTGCTCAAACCGAATCTTGTTCAGCAACAACTGTGCGATGCTGGCTTGGGAGAAATCACATTCGAAAAACCGGCTTTGCTCGATAATGCTTGAGTCCAGGCTGGCTCCCTCGAATCTGGCCTGGTTGGCATTGATGACTGACAGATTGGCGCTATTGAGGTTTGCATTGCTCAGATTGCATCCATCCAGTGTAGCGCGAGCCAGCACTGCTTCCGATAAATTACAGCCCGACAGGTCAGCGCCGCTCAGGTCCACCGCTTCCATGAAGGCGCCGTGCAGGTCTGCCCCGGATAGTTGCATGCCAGAAAGATCGGCGCCGGTCAGATCCATCATCGACAGGTTCTTGTCCGCAGCGTAACGTTCCTGGACGCTGGTGCGAATCTGTTGGTTGCGATGCGCAGAAACCCGGGCGACCCCTTCCTGCATTTGCACTGAGTACAGATACATCTTGCGATTGAGCGGTTCCATGCGCGTGAGCCGATCCAGGGCTGCAAATTCAGGCATTTCGCCGATTTCCTGTGCTCTTTCACGAAACTGGCGATTGGCTTTGGCAAACTCATCGGTGTCTATCGCTTCGCCCAGGGTCATTTTCCGGGTGTGGACGCCGGCGACCGACGGTTCATTGATCTGCGCCAGAGCCGTGGGCTGGTGATCGTGCCAGGCATCCATTACATCTTTATACTTGTCTGCCATCTGCCCCAGGTCGCCCAGCATATGGTCGTCGATCTGTGCCGCAATCGTACGAGGCGGCCCGGGTGGTGGCTTGATCTGATTATCCAGGATGGCTTTGGTCAGCTCAGGAGCCAGAGAATGCGTGTGTATCTCTGCCCGGCGTTCAGCCTTGACCTTGTCGGCTTGTGCCGGCAGCGCTTTGGCCGCTTCCATCAGTTCAGGCACATCCTGTACAGAGTAGTGTCGCTCCGGCCCCATTACAATCGGAATGTACTGGTCCGGGTCATATCCCGATTGAGCAATAAATTCCCGTCTCTGGGCAATCATCTGATCTTTGCGAACAATCGCCTTTTGCCAGCGCGCCAGTTGGGTGACCTGCATATCCAGTAATTCCAGGGGATTGAGCAGGTCCTTTGGTACAAGCTCGCTATCGAGAAAGGCATACATGGCACCGTGCTCGGGGTCACGGCGCTGTTGCATGACCCGCTGATACCAGGAGATCTCTCGCGGCTCGTCGGGTTTTTCCAGCGCGGGCATGATGCACTTGATATCGGCAGCGTCGTCCTCATCAATTTGCAGTGAGCCATGATAAATCAGGATCACTTTTTTTTCGTGGGGCACAAACCAAGCCGTGGTGGCGCGTAGCGGAATCTCGATAAATTGCTCTTGCTCGGATTCTGACCCGGGTACTTTTGTTGGTTCTTGTTCTGGTGCTGACGTTTCCCCAAGGGGGATGAGCGGCCCTTGCGCGGGCGCATGACACCCATTTGGGCCTTGAGCATGGCCGCGGTCTGGGGTTTGTCCGGCGCGTCGGTCATGACTCTGAAGGATTTCGTCTTCGCGCGACAGTTTGCTTTTGATGACAAAGCAGCGTGCTTTCCAGTCAGGGAGCGTGCCTGCCCAGTACGGTTGGCCGGGCGTCATATTCCAGATGGTAAAGGGCGCATGCTCAGGCAGGCAATCACGCTTGGCCCAGCGTTGGTCAGGGCTGGCCGCATTGAAAATAGCGGAGTTCAAATCGGGAAAGAACCCGGGAAAATCTTTTTTCAGCCATTTTTCGGAATAACTGCCACCCAGGGCGAAACGACTGGGGCGCATGAGCGGAATCGGGCCGAAGCTGGCGGGCTCGATTGTGCTTTGCTGTGTTTCCATGCGGGTCGCGGGCAGTTCGATATTAGGCGCAAGCCGTGTCAATATTCCAGCCACCTTGACGGTGTCGGCCCCTTTTCCGGCAGTATTTTCGGCAAAAGATGTGCCACCGAAAGCGTTTTCCCAGGTAACGTCCATGCGCTCGAAGGGCTCAGGCTCGGTCAGTCGGCCATTTAACCAGTAACGCTGGCCAGAGACCATCAGGCTTTTTTCCAGGTCGCCCACCTGGACACGAACCGCACACTGATTATCCTGTTTTGCAAATTCAGTTGTGGCGAACCCGCTGACCAGATATTCGGCTTGGGGTTTGGGAATGAACTGATCGATCATTCCTTGACAATCGAG